>NZ_JAUONW010000043.1:0-8506 GCF_030546345.1 Caloramator sp. CAR-1 | reverse complement strand
CTACTACCCATCCCTTTTTCCTTTTTTCATCTTCTTTAATCGTTTTATCTAATTCTTCTAAAAAGTCCTTTATTATGTTTGCTCCTAATTCATCAGTCATTTTTTTAACTACATCAACAAGTTTTGTTAAATCCCATTCTTTTGATATAGTTTCCTCAACATTTTTTATTAATTTAGTAGTGAAATTTATTAAATGTTGTTGTATAATATTATTCAAAAGAGACACCCCCTTATTGGTTTGTGTGTTTTTTTCACTTTTATTTTATCACAGGGGTTGTCTCTTTTAAATTTTTGTCTTTTTTCGTCCTACAATAATTTTACACTATGTATAAAAAGTGATGATTATATATATGAGATTATAAAAAGATTTATGGATATTGTCCTTTCTATAATTGGTTTAGTTATTGGTATTCCTATTATTGCTTTTTTTAGTATACTCATAGTTTTAGAATCTCCAGGTTCGCCAATTTACATACAAGAAAGAGTAGGGAAATACGGCAAGCACTTTAAAATATATAAACTAAGATCTATGTATAAAGATGCAGAAAAAAATGGTGCAAAATGCGCAGATAAGGAAGATCCTAGAATTACAAAAATTGGAGCCTTTATAAGAAAAACAAGGATAGATGAAATACCACAACTGTTGAATGTATTAAAAGGTGAAATGAGTATAGTTGGCCCAAGACCAGAAAGACCTTATTTTACATATGAGTTTAATGAAGAAATCCCTGGATTTATCAATAGATTAAAGGTAAAACCTGGATTAACAGGTTGGGCACAGGTAAATGGTGGCTATGAAATGACTCCAAAGGAAAAATTAGAAGCTGATTTATATTATATAGAAAATAGAAGCATATTATTAGATTTAAAAATAATATTCAAAACAATTAAAGTTGTTTTAACTGGTGAGGGAGCTAGGTAAATAATAAATTAAGAGGTGCTAAGTAATGAAAAAAGTTTTAATTGTAGCAACAGTAGTAAAAACTCATATAATGCAATTTCATATTCCACATATGAAATGGTTAAAAGAAAATAATTATGAAGTTCACGTATGTGCCAGAAATGATTATGAAAATAAAAGTGAGTGTGTTATTCCTTATTGTGATTGTTACTATGATATTCCTTTTGAAAGAAATCCTTTTGATATAAAGAACATCACAGCATACAAACATCTAAAAAAAATCATTGGAATTAATAATTATGATATAATTCATTGTCATACCCCTGTTGGAGGAGTTTTATCTAGATTAGCTGCAAGAAGTGCAAGAAAAAAAGGAACTAAAGTTATTTATACTGCCCATGGATTTCATTTTTACAAAGGAGCACCAATAAAAAATTGGATTTTGTATTATCCAATAGAAAAATGGCTTTCAAGATATACAAATGTTTTAATTACTATAAATGATGAGGATTATAATTGTGCAATATCAAAAGGATTTAAAGCAAAAAAAATATATAAAGTAAATGGGGTTGGGATTGATTTAAAGAAGTTTGGACCACAAACACAAGGGGAAAAAAAAGAGTTAAGAAAGCATTATGGGTATAAAGATGAAGATTTTATTTTAATAAATGTTGCAGAGTTAAATTCTAATAAAAATCAGGTTTTGTTAATTAATGCGATTAATAAATTAAAAGATAAAATACCTAATATAAAACTTTTGTTAGTAGGGACAGGACCATTAAAAGAGCAATATGAAGAATTAGTTAAAAAATTAAATTTAGAAAATTATGTTGTATTCCTAGGTTATAGACGAGATGTGCCAGAGTTAATGGCGTTATCAGATATAGCAGTTTCAGCATCAAAAAGAGAAGGATTGCCAGTTAATGTTATGGAAGCAATGGCAACAGGTTTACCATTAGTAGTAACAGATTGTAGAGGAAATAGGGATTTAGTTATAAATAAGGAAAATGGATATGTTGTTGGAATAGATGATGTAAAAAAATTTGCTGATTCAGTTGAGGAATTGTATAAATCGGAAGAATTGAGAAAGAAATACAGTCAAAGGAGTTTAGAATTTATAAAACACTATTCACTACAAAAAGTTGTGGATGAGATGAAAAAGATTTACGAAAATTAAATGATAAATTAATTAAATATTAATGAATGATAAGAGATGTTAAGAAATTTGTATATTTCAGATAATGAATGTAGCATTTCTTTTTTTAGATATTATAAACTAATAGAATTACATGCAAATAGTTTAATTGGAGAAGATCCAAAAGGTATATAAAACAAACTTTGATAAAGTTACTGACCAAAAAGTTCCTTATAAAATAACTGAAAGAAGATCAGGAGATATTGTAAAGTGTTTTGCATATCCTAAAAAAGCAAATAAGGAACTTGGTTGAAGATCAGAAAAGAATTTAGAGGATATGTGGTGTGATGCTTGGAAATGGCAAAGTAAGAATCTGAATGGATATTAATTAAGATATATCAGTGCAAGAGATAGGAGTTGATTATATTGAAAGTCCTACATGCATTAACTTCAAATAAACTATCAGGAGCTGAAAATGTAGTTGCTGATATTTGTATGATGTTTGAGAATGAATATGAAATGGTATATTGTTCTCCTGATGGCCAAATTAGAAAAGATTTACAAGATAGAGGAGTAAATTTTATACCTTTAAGAAAACTCAATGTATTTGAATTAATTAAGGTAGTTAAAAAGTTTAATCCTGATATTATACATGCACATGATGTTAAAGCAACACTCATTTCAACGGTTGTTTCAGGTAAAATTCCAGTGATTTCACATTTGCATGGAAATTCAAAAGATATGACAAGAATAACTATAAAATCTATTTTATATTTTTTATCATCATTAAAGGTAAAAAAAATTATTGGAGTTTCTGAAAGCTGTATTGAAGAATACGTTCTTAATAAGTTTATTAAAAACAAAGCAATAGTTTTAAAAAATATAATTTATGAAAAAAGACTAAATGCATTGTTTGATAAAGATATAAATAACTATGATTTTGATTTTATATTTTTAGGTAGATTATCTTATGCTAAAAATCCTGAAAGAGTAGCAAAGGTGGCAAGTAAAGTATTAAAATGTTGTCCTAATGCTAAATTTGGTGTAATAGGTGAAGGTGAATTGAAAGATGAAATGATAAAAGTATTTAAAAGTGAGGGAGTAATAGACAGAGTAACTTTTACAGGTAAATTGCCATACCCATATAAAGCTTTGAAATCATCAAAATGTTTATTAATGTGCTCAAGATATGAAGGACTTCCTATTGCAGCTTTAGAAGCAATGGCATTAGGTGTTCCTGTAGTAAGCACACCTGTTGATGGATTAAAAGAGATTATTATAAATGGAGAAAATGGTTTTTTATCAGACTTAGATCATGAATTAGTGGATTATGTAATAGAAATTTTATCAGATAAAAATAGATATAGTTATATGACAGATGCATGTAAAAGATTTTTTAAAGAAAACAATAAAGAAAAATTATACAAAAACGCATTATTAGAATTATACAACTCAACTTTAGAACAAAAATATAATTATTAAATATGTTCAGTTTTGGTTATAATCATTTTAAAAATAAATTTTCAAATTATATAAAATTGAATTTATTAAATATTCATTATATATGTAAGATATGTTTAGACTTAATATATTAAAGATGAAATTAATCTACTTTTATCTATTTGATATATATTCATTTGATATAAAACAGTTAAACTTTATCAGGGGTTAATTAAATATTGAAATTAATGTTCTAAAAATATTTAATGATATATATTGTTGTTTAATTTAATGAGATTGATGTGAGTGCGTAATTATTAATTCGATAACAGATAAAATGAGTAAAGATAATTTTTATTAATTAAAAAGGATAGGAAGGAAATGATATGAATTTGGCAATAATCACTATATTCATAACGTTAATAATAATATATGTTTATGTTTTAATAAATCCTCAATTTGATTTACTTCTTGCTTTTTATTTAATGCATGATTTAATAGCTTTTACCATAACAAAGCTTAATTTTAATTATTCTTTACAGATTCATTTAATACTTAATATTATACTCTTTGTTAGGATAATTATAAAGAAAAAAGAAGTATTAATAAATAAAAATTTTTTGATTTTATTAATTTTTATAATTTATTCTGTAATTAATTTTTTATATTTTAAATTTTATGATTTTTCTTATGGATTTGATAAAATTATTATTTTTATTATCAAAGGTGTAATTCCTTCAATTATTATTCAACAGTTAGATACTTATAAGTTAAATTTACATAAGACAGCTTTATTAAGTTTAATATTTATTGTATCTTTGATTCTCTTTGGTGTAGAAAATAGTTTATATCCAGGGAGAATTTCATTTCCTAATCAAAATCCAATTTGGAATGCAAGAATTTTAACTGTATTTTTTACAATAATTTTATTTGATTTACATATGAATATTTATTATAAATTAATGTTAATAATATTAAATTTTTATTCAATATATTTGACCCAGTCAAGAGGACCAGTGCTTGCAATGATTTTAGCTTTTTTGCTAGTTAAATTAATGGGAAAATTTAATTTTAAGAGAACTTACAAGAGTATTAAAATTAAAAAAAATCTTACCTATTTTATTTTAATAGTATTATTATTCATTATAAGCACTAATATAAATAATTTTTTGAATAATTCTCACATTATAGCAAGTAGATTTAATATTTTACTTAATAAAAGTTTACTTTTATCTGATGCAAATTTTTTAAGTAGAATTAATTTATATCGAGAAGCAATTAATCTAATTAAGAATAATTTATTTTTCGGAATAGGAATAGGCAATTATAGTTATTATTCATATACTTCAAATTATCCTCATAATTTAGTTCTTGAAATTTTATGTGAACTTGGTTTACTTGGTTTAACTACTTGGATGTTTTTTATAATTAGATTTTTTAAACAGTTAAAGGAAAACACATTATTAAAAGTTTTGTTTGTGCAATCATTATTATTTTCTTTTTTTAGCGGTGATTTCGGAAGTAATTATGAATATATGTTATTTTTTATTACATTTAATTGTTTTGATATTATAAGATTAAGAATTAAGAATATTTAATTATAATTGGTAAAATAGAATGGGTTCTTCTACAAATTTCATAAAAACAATTTACCTTTCTAAATTATATAATAAATATAATTATTTGAGGAAATGTCACAATTGTAATTTTTATAAACAAATTAATTTATTTATAAAGAATTTGCTAATTACAAATTTTATATGAAATTTAAATTTCACATAACTTAACGGAATAAATAGAGATTTAGGAGGTAAATATGAAAAAAATTATATACTTATTTTATACAAATTTAGATGAACAGGATAAATCTATTATTAAAAAAGTATATTCTCAAAAAAAAGCTTTTAATCAGATTGGAGTTGAGGTTAGAATATTAACATTTGGATTTAAATGTAATTCTTCTTATAAAATAGGAGATGATCATATTCATATAACAATAGATAATAAAAATATAAAAAATAAATTTGATAAATTATTAATAGTAAGTAAACTAATAGAAAAAGTAATTTTTTATTTAAATAAAGAGAAACCAGATTTAGTTTATCTTAGAGATTGTCTATATTTTTTTAGCCTGCATAAAAAAATTTCACAAATTGCTCCTTTATTTGTTGAAATTCAAACTAATATATTTGATGAACTAAAATTAAAAAATAAGCTCAGATATTATCTTGAATATCTTTTAAAAAGAAGATATTTAAAATATGCTAATGGATTAGTATGTATAACAAAAGAAATTTCTTTAATTGAAGGAAAATTCAATAAAAAAGATATGTATATTTTAGGAAATGGAATTGATGAAAAACAAATAAAATTTATAAGAAAAAGACATAACAACTTTATAAATTTATTATTTATTGGGACACCCAATTTATCTTGGCATGGCGTAGATAGATTAATTAAGTCTTACTTAAATGCACCTAATAAAGAAAAGTTTAAATTACATATTGTAGGTTATGAAAATATTTTTGGAATAGATGAAAAGAATATAATTTTCTATGGATTTATTCATAAAAAAGAAGAATTGGAAGAAATCGTTGCACAATCAGATATAGGCATTGGAACTTTAGCTTTATATAGGAAACATATGAATGAAGCTGCTCCCTTAAAAGTAAGACAATATATAGCAAATGGTTTGCCGGTTATAATTGCTTATGATGATGTAGATTTGAACGAGAATTTACCGTTTATATTAAAATTTCCAAATGATGAATCATTGCTAGATTTCAATTTAATAGAAGAATTTTATTATAGAACTAAACATTTAAGAGAATCTGGAGAGATTATTAAATATGCCTATAATTTAACATGGGAAAATAAAATGAAAGGATTTTTAGAATTTGCAAAATTATTATAATTTTGGGAGGGGTTATGTTGCATACTAAAGATTTAATTTTAGAAAAAATAAAAAATAAAACTGCGGTGATCGGAGTTGTGGGGCTTGGATACGTCGGTCTTCCACTTGCAGTTGAGAAGGCAAAGGCCGGTTACAAAGTAATAGGCTTTGACATTCAACAAAAAAGATGCGACATGGTAAATCAAGGCCACAACTATATAGGTGACGTTGTTGATGAGGAGCTTGCTGAACTTGTTAAAAGGGGAATGATCTATGCAACTACAGATTATTCAAGAATTGCAGAGGTTGATTGTGTTGCAATATGCGTTCCAACACCACTTGATAAGTATAAGCAGCCGGATATAACATATGTTGTTAATTCAACAGAAAGCATTGCAAAGTATCTTCATAAGGGAATGCTTGTAGTTTTAGAGTCAACAACATATCCAGGAACAACGGAGGAAGTTGTAAAGCCAATACTTGAAAAGACAGGATTAAAGTGCGGAGAGGACTTTTATCTTGCCTTCTCACCAGAGAGGGTTGACCCAGGTAACAAGTTCTTCAAGACAAAGAATACACCAAAGGTAGTAGGTGGGGTTACAAAGGACTGCACTGAAATTGCAGCAACACTTTATAGAAACGTATTAGAAGGAGAAATATTTACAGTTTCATCGCCAAAGGTTGCAGAAATGGAAAAGATACTTGAAAATACATTTAGAAACATAAACGTAGCCCTTGTAAATGAGATGGCAATACTTTGCGAAAGAATGGGAATAGATGTATGGGAAGTTATTGAGGCTGCAAAGACAAAGCCCTATGGATTTATGGCATTTTATCCAGGGCCAGGTCTTGGTGGGCACTGCATTCCAATCGACCCATTCTATTTAACATGGAAGGCAAGGGAATACGACTACCATACAAGGCTTATAGAAATAGCAGGAGAGATAAACGACTATATGCCAGAATTTGTAGTTGAAAGGGCATCGCATATATTGAATAACTTTAAAAAGCCACTTAATGGTTCAAAGGTTTTACTTTTAGGTGCAGCGTATAAGAAGGATATAGATGACTTAAGAGAATCACCAGTATTGAAGATTATAGAACATCTTGAAAAGAGAAATGCAAAAGTTTCTTATAACGATCCATATATATCAGAGTTTACACACAACGGAAAGCACTATGTGTCAGTTGAACTTACAGAAGAAGTTTTGAAGGATGCAGATATAGTGATAATAACAACAGACCATTCAAAGTATGATTATGATTTTATAGTAAGAAATGCAAAGGTTGTATTTGATACAAGAAATGCCACAAAAGAAGTATTAGAAAACAGAGACAAAATAATTAAGCTATAACATTTAGGCACTTTTGCTTTTGCAAAAGTGCCTTTGTAAAAGGGACGGTTCATTAAAATTGGTAAAAATTAAAAATGTCAAAAGTCAAAAAGTCAAGAGGTAGGCACTCAAGGAGGTAATTTTATGAAGTTAAAGTTTGCGATAATTGGATGTGGAAGAATTTCATATAAGCATGTTGAGGCGATTGTAAATAATCATGAGGAGGCAGAGCTTGTTGCAACCTGCGATGTTGATATAGAAAAGGCAAGAGAAAAGGCCAATGAATATATCAATAAAATAGAAGGTGCAAAGGTAAATGTTTATAAGGATTATAAAGAGATGCTTGAAAAGGAAGATATAGATGTTGTAACTATTGCTACAGAAAGTGGATATCACCCAGAAATTGCAATTTACTGTATGGAAAAGGGAAAGCACGTTATAGTTGAAAAACCAATGGCCCTTTCAACAAAGGATGCCGATAAGATGATTGAAATCGCAAAGGGAAAAGGCGTTAAACTCTGTGTATGCCACCAAAACAGATTCAATAAGCCAATCCAAATGCTAAGAAGGGCCCTTGAGGAAGGAAGATTTGGAAAGCTAATCAACGGAATGGCAAGCATTAGATGGAACAGAAATATGAACTATTATAAGCAGGCACCATGGAGGGGAACTTGGGAGCTCGATGGTGGAACATTGATGAATCAGTGCATACATGATATTGACCTTCTTCAATGGATGATGGGGGGAGAGATCKATTCCGTTTATGCCCAAACAGGGAACTTTATAAGGGATATAGAAGCTGA
>NZ_JAUONW010000042.1:0-12625 GCF_030546345.1 Caloramator sp. CAR-1 | reverse complement strand
AAATTCTCCCTCTCTATCTCTTGGGATGTTAAGCTCCATTTCGCCAAATTGAGTTTTAACTGTCTTTTGAGAATATCCATTTCTTGAATTGGTTGTTTCTTTATCTTTTTTCTCATACTTTTCATAACCAAGATTAGTTGAAAGCTCAGCTTCAAGCATTTCTTGAAGAGTTTCTTTAAAAAGTTCTTTTAGAGCGTTGTAAATGTCAGGCACAGTTTGAAGATTGTTTTCTTTAATAAATCCTCTTAGTTGTTCTTTTGTTAATAGTGACATTTAAAAACCTCCTTCTTAGTTTATATTTTAATTCTTACCAAGAAAGAGGTTTTTAATCTATTTACACAAAATTTTTTACAGTCTCAATTTTTCTATTTTTTTCTACATTATTCTGTACATGGTAAATAAAAATACCTCCTCCAATTTTAATATACAACAATTTGTGCATAATCCCTTTTAATTTAATTAAACTACATACTAAACCCCAATTATCCATAACCCCTTTGCATTACCACCTCCATCCCATCCTTGAACACAAACACCATCTTTCCATCTGCATAAACCTTAACTGCCTCAATAATCATATTCCAAAGCTCACCATCAAACTCATCAAGTAATACATCTCTCCTTTTCAAAACCTTCATAAACTCCTCTATTCTATCCTTCTTTACAAATCTCTCAAACCTCTCATTTTCAACATCTTCAATTGACTTTTTAATACCTTCATACTTTTCAACTAATGTATTATATTTTTTCACATATTCCTCTTGGTCCTGTGCTTTAGTTGCATTATCACGAATGCATATATCTATTTCTTTAGTTATATTTGATGTGGCTGCCATTCAAAAAATCAAAAAAGCCCTGATTTCTCAGAGCTTTTATCTATCGTATCAACGAATCGTTCAAATTTGTCTTTGGACGATGATGTTGATACAATGATTTTATTTATATAATGATTAAAAATATATACATTATTTTCACTCCCTAAACAATACATCATCATTCAGCACCATAAAATTTTTTAATCATTTTTATAATAAATTATTTATGTTAACTTTTCTGCTATTTTAAAGTTCCTCTTATGTTAATTATACTGAACTTTTTTAATGAAATATACTCAGCTTTATAAATAATATTGTCCTACATAAAAAATTAATGTTCTACATTATACGTATCTATTCCCCATTGAATATCCGCTGTATCTCTAGGATCATCAAAATAACTACTCCAAAAACTAATATCAGAAGTACCGCTTATTATTTGAACTAGACCCGCAGCAGATTTAAGAGTTGTTGGTCCAAATACTGCACTTCCAACATAGCCATAATGAAAATTTCCTATTGTTTCTCCGGTAACATATGCTCTCAAACCTTCATCATAATAAATAGTTTTTGTTCCTAAGTAAGTTTTATAGTCCCATATTCCTCCACTCTTTACCATTTCAGTAAAATAAACTCCTGCTACAAGATGTTTTGTTCCAAAAATAGCATTTTCATAAACTTTTTTTAGCTCATCTGCATGAATTCTCGCTTCAGGTAATATATCAATTACTGCTGCTTTAATTGAGAAAAAATTTTCTTGTTGTATATTTGTAACAACTGAAATTTCTAAGTTGCTATTTATTTTAATAGCATTTAGTTTAATTAATATGTTCAATCTATTTATAAAGCTATTTAATTTTTCTAATTCAATTGAATCAAATTTATATAATTCTGAAATTTTTTCAACATTTACAAAAATAGTATTATCGCTTTTGAATATAACATTTTCAAGATTGTTGAATAATACTGAATATGAATCATAATCATTTTCTATTTTAGAAATATTTTTATTTTGAGACTGTTTATATATTTCTTTAAATATAGCGTTCGCGTCTGAAGACATTTTTTTAACATCTCTATTATAAGCTAGATTAGCATATACAATTTGATTAAAAGGTATAAGTATAACTATTAAAAAAGCTAATACGAAATTAATTATCTTTATAATAATACCCTTCATAAATAACCCCTTCATCTTTCACTTAATTTAATCTTTAACGGTAAAATTACATAAGAATATAATATTTTGACTTTTTTATATGTCACCTCCCTTGAATTTTTCAAATAACTTACATATGAATTATAATGAAACAACCTTATCATTATTTCTTCATGACTAACTTCTCTATAATAACAACATAATTACTCTATAGTTTAATTAGAACATATATTAACAAAAAACTATCAAAAAAACATCTAATTTACTACGAAAAGAACAAAAAACATATTAATGCTATATAACTTAATATCAGAATACTAACGATTGTAATTAAGTTAAAAATAATATCCCAAAATTGAATTCTTCTTTTTTGACTTTTTATAAAGAATTTTCTAAGATAATCAAAATAAATAAAAAGCACTAATATCAGAAGTAAAGAAAAAATTACACCAGAGTAACTTTGTTTAATTTTTATTAAACTATTTTCCAAATTATAATTTACCAGTATTAAAATTCCAATTAAATCAATAATAAGAACTATAAATAAGCTTTTAATTTTTTGTTTTAATAACATAAAAGCTTACACTCCCTTCCCAGAATAAGCAATAACACATTTTCATTTTAACCTTTTTTGCTGTAATAAGGTATTATCAAAAGTTTTAGGGTGCTTTTGACGATAACCCATTGATTTTATTAATTTTTTGTATGATAACTTGCTCCCCCTCTTTTTCGAGGTTTTTTTTAGTTACGTAAGCGTCGAAACAGGACCACCTTTACAAAAAAGCCGCATTTTATTGCGACCTTTTACTTCAGCTTGGCTCTGCATTTGTCAGGTAGTTCCTTTGACCATGGAAGCAGTTTATTTAGTTCCTCCTCTTTTGTAATATCAACGTTTGGCATAGTTTCAAATAGATATTTCAAATACTCAAATGGAATTAATTTATTTTCCTTCGCAGTTTCAATTATGCTATAAGTAATCGCACTTGCCCTTGCTCCTTGCGGTGTATTTGAAAATAACCAATTTTTTCGACCTATTACAAAAGGCTTTATTGCTCTTTCTGCACGATTGTTACAAAGCTCAAGCCTTCCATCCTTTAGTATGTTCATCAGCTTTTCCTTTTGATTAAATGAATAATTTATTGCTTTGCAATAACTTGATTTTGGAAGTGATATTGCATGTTCTTTTTCAATCCATGCGAAATAAACCTCCAGCATTGGTTTAAGCCTGCTGAGGCGTTCTTTATATCGCTCTTCATAGGATTTTTTAGATAGTTTTTCTTCAAGTTCAAACATGCTGTCTATATACTTTACCCCTTGATAAGCAGAAGTATACATGTAGCTTTCCTTATCTTCTACTGCTCTCAAGTTATCTGTAAAATATCTTCTTGCATGAGCAAAGCAGGATACAAGTGTTACTTCCATCGCTGGTCCTGCCTTTGATTCTTTTAATAGTTTATCGTATCCATCATAGGCATCAGTGTGTAGATACCCTTTAAAACCTTTTAAAAAGGCCTTAGCGTTATCTCCTGCCCTTGATGGCTGATACTCATATAGAACGATTGGCTCATGCCCATTAACTGTTCGATACATCCACATGTAGGATTTTGTGGTTGCTTTTCGCCCTGGCTCATTTATAACTTCAAGCTCTATTTCATCTGCATGCAATACTTTCTTTGATTACTAGCTTAGGTGTAGGAGCTATAATCATTGGAACAGTGCTTCCTTCTCTTTCGCAATTACGACATGAATATATCATTGAATGGTTTTCTTTTACTTTGTCAAGAAGTTTTTGTTTGCTAAGCCTATTTCTAAACGCCTGTAATATAGCCAAAAACCATTACGTTCCCAATAAAGTATTTTAATCTTGTCGCGTTTTGAATTACAAAATACAAATATTGCATCTGAAAATGGGTCTAATTTGAAATTCATTTGAACTATGATGGCAAGTCCATCAATTGATTTGCGCATGTCAGTTTTACCGACAGCTAAATAGATATTCTGAACCTGCTTTAATTTCAGCATAATGAACTTAATGTTTTAGCAACTTCAGAGAAAAGTTCTACGTTAAATCCTTCTGAAACCACTATTTCTGCATTGCCTATTTTTACAGTTATGGTGTTAGATATACTAACGGGATTTTCTTTCAGTTGGACCCATTGTATTTCTTCATTGTTAAACGTTTTTCTTTTTTCAGTTGCCACCTTAATTGAGAAAGCATTATCCCATTTTCTTTGCACCACTTTGGAGCTGAAAGTCCGCTTGCTTGAAAATTTTGAATCAATTCATCCAGTTTAGATTATTTTGTCTTTGTCTAATTTCTTGCACTAATAGCACCTCCTGATGCTATTATGTCATAATTAGTTTCGCCTTTTGTAGGTGGGTAGAATTTGACGCTTACAAAGCTACTATCTTACTGTTAATATCAGCACTTAAGCATTACAATTACTTGTAATGCTCCAAACCTCTTTACCATCAACCTGACTATGGGTTTACTGGACAGGACATTCATTCACTAAACTGCACATCCTTTCCCATCTACAACGCAAAATTGTTAACAGTTTCTCTATCACAAATTATCACCATCTTAGTTCTTATTATTTTTCATCATCAGATACGCTTTATAATGATTATAGAACTTTTCTTTAAAACTAATTACTTTTAACATATGTTCTTTAACTGCACTTTCATTTAGATTTGAATTTAATATAACATCAAAAATGACAAAAGTATTATTAATTTTGTAAAATGATGTTTCATAAGAAGTTTCTGATTTTGTATAAATATAATTGCCATTTTTCAAAGTATTATCTTCAATAATTGTAGTTTTTACTAAAGTATTTTTATCTATTTGATATATTCCTTCTATACCATATGAGACCGATAAAATTTTATTCCCTGTTTTATCAGCTACTTCATATTCATCTAAAGCATGTATTGGGTCAGTTACAATTTTTATTAATTTAAACTTTTGAACCAATATAGATGAATCTGGTGAATCATTAAAATAACTCGCTAGTTCGCCTAAGTTTATTTCGAAGTCTTGATTGTTGGTTGCGTTTTTAATTGTTGTTTTATTAAAATTTTTTATTGATTTGTTATATCGTTCATAAAATCCAAAATTAATAAAAATACTGATCACATTAAAAATTGTTAAAATTATTAAAAGATACCTGCTTTTCATAAAAATCCCCATCCGTTCATATTTTTGATTATATAGTAAAGTCAGTGTATCATTTTTGTTTACTATATTGAAATTTCTGGGCCTATAACAGCTGTTTTTGAATTTAATTTTGGGAACCAACAATCTGCTGCATCAGGTCTTGTTTCATAACCCAAAAATGAGCCGTCAGTATCATACACCCTATAAATTTTTGCTCCAGTAACTGCTACTCCTTTATTATATAATGTAATAGTTACTTTTTTTCTTGGCGATACTTTTGTCCCAGTAGAATACGTAAAACCACTATTGATTGTTACTGCTAAAGCCCCTCCCACTGTTGTTGAAGTCCCAACTTCTATCACTTTAATTTTATAATTAGCATTTGCTGATACCTGATACGTGAATTCAGCTTTTATTTCTTTAAATTCATTTTGCATATATATAGCATCAGCATACTGAGTATAACTTTGATTTATAACAGTAAATTCACCAATATAAAATTTCGTATCGTTTGTTGCCTTATAAGTTGCATCATAATGATCAAATTCATATCTAACTGTCCACATTGGAGAAACAAAAGATCTTTCTTCTGTTTCATTAGGCACGATTTCTATAGAAATATTTTTATCTTGGGCATAAACCCAATTTGTTGTTAAAAAAGCAGTTAACAAAAAAATAGATATAATTTTACTTATAATTTTCCCCATTTTTATCCACCCTCTTAATAATACTTTTATATGATACACTGACCTTATATAAGACTTTTTCAAATTATTAATGTTTTTTAAGTGTATATATTGTATTTTAAGTAATTAGATTGTAAGAATAATTTCTGTATATATAAAAAAACTATATAAAATTCTTAGAATCATTTTTAATATTTACTTAGTTATAATTATTGCATATTTGTTGTTAGTCTCAGGAGTAGTAAATAACTTTATTTGTAGATATTTTTAACTTATTTCCAAAGTATGTGCACACACTTCTTAATCATTTCCTATATTTTCTATTTTACCCTCCCTTCTACCATCTCTGTCAATAGAAAATTTCCATTTTATTCCGACATAATTCTGTATCACCTTAAAGTAATACAATTAATTGCACATTATTTTAATATAAATTTCTTTTCAAACTTACCTAAAATATCAACAATTTACAGATACTTATTTATAATTTTAAATAAACGTTAAATTTTTATCATGAAAAAACAAAGTAAACCTTTCTCCTGCAGTAACCTCTACAACTTTACCTCCACCTCCATCCCATCCCTAAACACGAACACAATCTTTCCACCTGCATAAACCTTAACTGCCTCGATAACCATATTCCAAAACTCCCCATCAAACTCATCTATTACCCCATCCCTATCTCTTAAAACCTTCATAAATTCATCTATCCTATCTTTCTTAACTAATCTTTTTAATCTTTCATTTTCAACATCTTCAATTAACTTTCTGATCCCTTCATACCTTTCAACTAAAGCATTGTATCTTGTCATATATTCCTCTTGGTCCTGTGCTTTAGTTACATTATCACGAATACACCTATTTATTTCATCTAAAATTTCTTTTGCTTGTCTTTCTAGTTCAAATATTTTTTCATCTAAATCTTTGGTATTAGTAAGTTCCTTTATAACTTCCTCATACCCTTTTAATATTTCTTCCTTATTTTCAATAAATCCATTAAACACCTCTACAAAAGCCTTCTTTATCTTATCTTCATAAATATGTGGCATCTTGCACCTTTTATCATTTTTAAACTTATTGTTGCACTGCCATATTACCCTCCTATATTTACTCGTAGAATGCCAAACCTTTCTGCCGTAGAAACTTCCACAGTCACCACATATAACCTTCCCTGAAAAAAAGCTCCCTCCTGTCTTATAGCCCTTTACTTCTTTTCTCTTTCTATTTTCGTCTTGCACTAAATCAGGGATAAAAGTTATATGTGATATGGATGCCATTCAAAAAACAAAAAAGCCCTGATTTCTCAAGGCTTTAAACACATTGTATCAAATTAATAGTTCAATATGTCTTTGGACGGTGATGTTGATACAAGAAATATTTATGAAACTAGTTTCTTAATCACATTGCAGTATCAGCCATACCTTATGAAAGTTTTTTGATTTCAAATCATCTTTGTGAATCCAAAAGTATATTCTTCCTCCATCCCCCCACATCATTCCTATATCCTCATCTGAATCAATCTGAAGTAGCAACTTCCAATCTGTAGCTTTATCTATTAGTTCTTGACTCCTTGGATCATAATAACTACTTGAGTCACCACAGTATAGACCATTTGTTACTAATACACATTCAGTTTCCATTTCATGTTGTATTATATCAGGATGTCCCAAAAGTCTATGAATTGGTTCATAACTCATAAATTCTATTGCCTCTTCTTCCATTTTAGTTAATTTATCCATTTCTTCTTTATTGAGCTGCAACTTTGATATATATAAAGAATCTGATGATGGTATTGTTAGCTCTTCCTCAAAGTCCAAAACGCAAGAATCAAATCTGCAGTTATCAGGTAAAAATTCAGGAAAATTTACTCCTTTTAACAGTTCAACATCTCCATCATAATATAGAACTTTGCAACATCCCTTATCCTTTGGGTCATAACCCCATGGTTGGTTATATGCCTCATAAAAGAAATATAACATTCCTTGGTTAGGTAATTCTTTGTCACCATCATATTCGCAAATATGCTCTAAATTTAATTGGCAAATAAAAGCTAAAGGTAGTTTATTCCATGTCGGCCAATCCCATCCTTCAGGCAAATCAGGTTTTCCACCTATCTTTGACATTCCTATGCCGATTTGGCTATCCTCTGTTGCAGTTGGATAAATTCTTATCGAACTTTTTACTAAATCTAACATTTCATTTGAGATCCTTGAAAGGCCCAGAATATTAAAAAGTTCACCAATATATTCTTTCATATATTTCTCCTTATAATAATCAAATATTTATTATCAATATTCTTCTGATGAATCCCATGCCTTTACAAACTTAAAACCTGTTAAACAACTCATTAAAACTAAATCTCTAAATTCATCAGACACAAAGGCTCCTCCCTCAGGTTCATCAATAATTTTAAATATATGATGACCTTTAACACATTCTTCTTTAAATACATACTTCTCAATTACCATTATACGGTCAGAATCATCAAATTTGATATACTCTGATTTTTCATAATCTAAGCAATTCAGAACTTTTATTACGTTGATAGCATATAGTTTTTTCCCATCAAAATCTAGTGGCAAAATTTCAACGCTATCTTTTATCAAATCTTTCACTATATCCAAAACCTTTTCGTCAAATACAGGAATTGCAGAACTATATAAACAAGTTGCATTTGAAAGTTTTGCTCTATCAGCTTTTTCCACTTCAATAGGTTTCCATGTTTCAATTTCACTTGTCCCGTCAAATCGAAGAAGATCACATGCTTCTTCTTCCTTAGTAACTAGCATGGTATAATTATCAACATCAAAGTTTAATTGCCAAACTACCATTTTCACTCCTCCTGTGAGAGCTATATAATATATAGCTCAATTTTATTTTGTAAATTATTTAAATTAATAATGTGTAAACATAAATAATACTTAAAAATATATATAGTAGACCACGATAAATTCCCTTTTAGCTTCGACTACAGTTAAGGAGGCTGGTGGCAGGGGTACGAGATAAAGTCATGGCGCTTTAAGCTGTGAGGAGTGTTGTTCACATTACCTCCCATTTTTTGGTAATGATAGGACCATTAGATGATTAGTGAATTCAAGGCTAAAGTGAGATTGATTGCCATGATATATCAGTAGCCCTACATTATGTTGTAAATCTAAGTAAGCGTAAATGCTTTTGTATTTATTTTTACTTATACTCCCAACTACGGCTTAAATCAAAAAATTTAAATTTTATTTGTTCTTTTACAACTAAATATATTACTATTCATTTGCTCTCAGCCGACTTTTCCGGTCGTCCGGTAGTCGCCTCCTTAAAATTTACCTTCTCGTAATTGTTGAGCAATGTAGTTTAATATTTTTATTAAATCTTCTCTTGTTTTAGCACGTCCTAACAGATAATTGACTTTATCATAATATGCCTTTGTATGAAGGCGGTTATGGTAAGTATTAGATAAGAAAACCCCATTTATAGCATCATTAATTCCTATGCCAAACTTTTTTAAAATGGATCGTGAATACTTAGCTGCTGAAGCATTTCCAGCTACTATATGGTGTGCTGCATTTGCAAAGTTTGGTACCTTAATTCCAGCTTTAATCATATTGCCTCTTAATATTAAAGAACTTGAACTTTCTACATCTTCTAATGTTCTATCTACCCATCTAATAAGTTTTCTAACTATTCTCTTTGTTGGTTTAGATAATTGACCAAATCCCGTTCCTCCTGGAACTAAAATACCAACAAGATCAAGAGCAACAGCTAAATAATCACCTTTAGCCAAGTCTATTGCCATTAATTGTAGATCTCTTTGAGTATCTGGTGAGATTGCAATAGAAAGAGCATAAGCATATGCAGCATAAATAACTGCTGGAGCAATAAAGCCACCATCATCTGATTGATTAATAGGATTATTAATCACATAGGAGTAAACATTATGTGAAAGTAAAACACCTACATTTCCAACAATCGCATCCGCATTAATAAACCTTCCCCATTCAGGATTGTAGAACCTACTCTGTAAATAATACAGCTTCGTCTCTTCATCGTATCTGTATCCTCTATACCTATATGGGTTCTTAATTCCAACTGTATCTTTTAAGATTCCATCAATTGAAATAATATTCCCCCAGCTATCATAGGTGTAGGATACAACTTCATTTCCATTTGCGTCAATTAAAGCAATTATATCCCCTTGCCCGTTCCTTACATAGTTTCAATTTCTAAGTCCGATTTACTTAAATTTTGGGGTCAGTTTAATGAAAAGGTCACATCAGCCTAAACTGTGTGACCATAGATGCTTTAAAAGACTATTTTGCTTTACTTTTCTGTAAATATTTTTTTTGCAATTATAAAGCATTCATCATAACTTCTCGTAAAAACATCATCGCCAAATCTTTTTATAAATAAATCATAAATATTATTAGCTAAACTTTCTAAATCAATTCTTTTATCAACTAATTTACTTATCAACTCGATTTCAACCTCATATTCATCTTTTGGGGAAAATGGAAACAAATCTATTGGATCCCATTCATTTATTATTTTAGCTACTTTATCTTTCATGACATCACCTCATTACTCTCCAAAGAGTTCCTTAACAATTTTAATCATATTATCATCAAAAAATTTTGATGAATATGTTGTTACCAATTTACCTTCTTTTGTTACTACTGCAGCACCTTCTTTTGTTATAAAAAGATATTTATTGGCCCCTTGTTGTAATGCTTTACCATTTGCAACCCAAGAATCAACCATTTCCTTAGTAACACCTCTCTGAGCCATTCTTTCAAAACCATGTTCAGCAAAGGCATCCCAATTTACTTTTATATAAGGATTTTCTACAAGAGTACCCAGTTTTCCAAAAGATGTTCCGATTTCAGTCTTACCCGCTCCCTTATTAAATACTTTATCAATATATCCTAAAACTTTACTATTAATTCTTTGCTGAATTACATACATTCTTGAAATAACAAATGTATATACATAAAGAAAAGCATGATTAAGCTTATTTATTGAACTTTTTAAACCAAAATAACCATTTTTATCTTCCATGTTTACCGGGTCGTTATTGCAATATGCAAACATGTTATGACCTAGTAATTCTCCAATCTTACCAACAATCGCATCCGCATTAACAAACCTACCCCACTCAGGATTGTAATACCTACTCTGCAAATAATACAGCTTTGTCTCTTCATCGTATCTATATCCTCTATACCTATATGGATTCTTAACACCTAAAGTTGTTGCAAGGCTTCCGTCAATTGAAACAACATTCCCCCAGCTATCGTAGGTGTAGGTTATAACTTCATTTCCATTTGCATCTATTAAAGCTATAATATCCCCTTGCCCGTTCCTTACATAATAATATTCTACACCGTTTAGGTTCATTGAAACAAGGTTGTCTTGGCTGTCGTAGGAATAATGGATTGTATCCGTCCCGTTTGTTTCAAGAATAACTTTATCACATAATAGGTAATACTTGGTTGTAACTCCGTTTACAGTTTTTTCTGTCCTTATGCCCTGGTCGTTGTATTTGTAGGAAATGTTAAACCCGTTCCCTTGTATCCTCGCAAGTTGTCTGCCCTCTTCCCATGTAAAGCTATAGCCATCATAGGATAGAGGATTCCCTATTGCATCGTAGGTTATTTCCTTCCCGTCAAAGCTTGTTAGTTTATCCTTCCAGTTAAAATCATCGTAGGTGTAGGTTATTGTCTTTGTAGGATTTTCAGGCACTCCTTCTGTATACGGATACTCTACTTTGCTTAAAATGTTTCCGCCTAAATCATAAGTATATAATATTGTCTTGTTTAATATCTGGTTATCTTCCCTATAAACTTCATTTAGCTCGTTGTAATAATATTTTATTCTTTTCCCATCCCGGGTTATTGTTTCAATGTTTCCATTTGCATCGTAGGTGTAGTTTATTTTTTTACCATTGTTATCAATCTCGCTTAACCTGTTTGTTGTTGAGTTTTGCTCTTTCCCTGCTTCATAGCTATAGTTTGTTGTAAAGGATGCTGAGCCTGTTGAAATAACTTTATTGTTTAGTCTTCCTAAAATGTCATAATTATTTATAGCCTTTGCTCCGTTTGGAAGGGTTACTTCCTTTTCTCTATTGTCCTTATCGCAGGAATAGCTTGTGGTAAAGCTTAAGTTGTTTATATATTCAACTACACTGCGAAATTCAAAGCTTATATTATTTTTAACAAATTATTAGTATTGTTTTTTTATATGCCGCTGATGTCGATACAAATTTAATAAACAGAAAATGGTTTAATTTTCTATAAAAAAAAGTGTCTCATTAGTTTAGATCCATTTTTAAATCTTAAAAACCTTAAATAACATAAGCTAAATATTAATATGCTATAAAATCCATCATATTAATTTTATATTCAGCATACAATTGTTGTTTTAGTTTATTGAGAAAATTTTCTATAGTTAAAGCTAATTCATTAAATTGAATAATTTCATTAATCTCAGTTTTTTGCCATACTGAATAAATCTTCCAGTAATTATTCTTTTGTTTAATGAACTCTAAAATTGGACCATAACTATAATCCATTGTTTCATATTTAAAGTCTTGTACTTTGCCATTCTTATTGTTTTTCATCCATTTAGTAAGTTGTATCCCTAATTCAAGCAATAGGATATATTGTTCTTGAAAAAAAAGTTTATTATTAACCCAGATTATCAATTCTCCCTCTATGTCTGCAATAACTTTTAAATTTCGAGATTTTATTAATTCTTTATCTACTACTTTATTTTTATCAAAATCAAAAATTATTTATATTTTATTTGATATGCT
>NZ_JAUONW010000041.1:0-37195 GCF_030546345.1 Caloramator sp. CAR-1 | reverse complement strand
CTACAAGCTTTATCTTTACTTCTTTATCTACCTTCTCATGTTTGCTTATCCCTATAATTTCATCAAGTAAATATCTATATTCCCCATTCTTCTTAGATTTGTAATACGTTCTTGCATATTCTATTTCGCCTAGCATTGTTACAATCTTTTTCTTGTCTTTCCTTTCTACTACCCATCCCTTTTTCCTTTTTTCATCTTCTTTAATCGTTTTATCTAATTCTTCTAAAAAGTCCTTTATTATGTTTGCTCCTAATTCATCAGTCATTTTTTTAACTACATCAACAAGTTTTGTTAGATCCCATTCTTTTGATATAGTTTCTTCAACATTTTTTATTAATTTAGTAGTGAAATTTATTAAATGTTGTTGTATAATATTATTCAAAAGAGACACCCCCTTATTGGTTTGTGTGTTTTTTCACTTTTATTTTATCACAGGGGTTGTCTCTTTTAAATTTTTTGTCTTTTTTCGTCCTACAATAATTTTACACTATGTTTTAATTTAATAATGAAACAATCTTAAGTTCCTTATTGCTTAAAAGATCAACATAGTCTGATCCTATTTTAACAATAGGATAAGAAATATTTCTTGGATTAATATATACAACTTGGCCAATGTCGCCATTGTTTAAAACCACATCTGTTCCGATATAATAATTAGAAATATTTTGTAGAAAGGTTAACATTATTTTTACATCAAACAATTCATAGCCATCCATTTCTATGATTTTAAATGCATCAAAGGGAGACATACGTCCCTTGTAAACCCTTTCTGAAGTAATGGCATCATAAACATCACAGATAGCTATAATCTTTGCATATAAAGGAATTTTGTCACCTCTAACCATCAGAGGATATCCTGAACCATTTTCCTTTTCATGATGCAAAAGTATAGCCTTTAAAATATCAAAAGAAAGTTTTTGACTTTCAAGAGCAATTTCATAACCATGAACAGGATGCTTTTTCATAACCTCAAATTCTTCATCGCTTAATTTACCTTTTTTATTTAAAATCTCCTCAGGTATTTTTACTTTTCCAATGTCATGAAGCACTGCAGCTTTAATTAAATCATCAATTTGTGTGCTTTTTAATCCCAACCATTTACCAAGAAGCATGCTATAGAAAGCAACATTTAAGCTATGGTTAAATGTATATTGATCAAAGGCTTTAAGGGTTGATAAAAACTTAATAATATTATCCTTTTGATCTATATGTTTTTTTATTTCATTAGAAATTTCTGCTACTAAGCTAAGATCCAATTTCTTACCTGCAGCAAGTTCGGTTAGAATATTTTTTACCGCATCAACATTTTTAGAGTATTCCTTTTTAAAGGCTATATAATCCATATTACCGTTTTCATTATCTTCATATATGTATATTTTTCGTATACCCATTTTAATTATCTTATCTATTAGGTACTTATTTAGAATCGTCCCTTCAGTTACAACAGTAGTTCCAGAGTCAGTAACAACATTAAGAGCTAATTTATCTCCTTCTCTGCAACTAAAAATGTCAACTACTCTTTTCCCCATACCCAGCAGCCTCCAAATAAAAATTCTCCTTATTTATTTAATTCTACAATTTCTCTTAAATTCCTTTCCAATTTTATATAATTTTTTATCATAACTTACATTATTTTATTATTTTTTTACAAAAATAATAATAGGTGATATATATGAAAAAATTTATTCCTTCTCAAATATTTGTTGAAAAGGAAGCTTTAAATTATGCTTTAACATACGAAATCCTAAAAAAAGCAGAAAACTTAAATATTCCAATAATTGAAGATAGCTTTAATAAAAAGACAAAAAATCTATCCGAGCAAGAATTTTTTGCATATTCCAAAAGAACAATAATCCTTGGTATAAGCAAAAATAAAAAGCTAGACTCCTGTAAGCCATCGGCAGACTTTCAATTTTCATTAGTTTCAGGCTGCCCCGGCACTTGTGAATACTGTTATCTTCAGACAAAGCATGCTGCTTCACCACATATTAAAATATTTGTAAACATAAATGAGATCCTTGATAACATTCAAGGGTATATAGATGAAAGCAAGCCCAATATTACCACCTTTGAACTTGCCAGCACCAGCGACCCTATATCAATAGAACATCTAACTGGTTCTGTTGCAAGAACAGTTGAATTTTTTTCAAAACAAGAATTCGGAAAGCTAAGATTAGTTACTAAATTTTCGAACATCGACTCATTATTAAACATAAATCATAACAAAAAAACTAAAATAAGGTTTAGCATAAATACTGATTATATTATTAAAACCTATGAACATAATACAGATAATCTGCAAGAAAGATTGGATGCCGCAGTAAAAATTCTTAAAGCAGATTATGACACAGGGTTTATAATTGCCCCGATTTTCATATATGATGGATGGAAAAAGGATTATGAAGATATGCTAATTAATTTATACAACAAATTAGATGGTTTTTCAAATAGCAATTTAACATTTGAACTAATCCAATATAGGTTTACACTAAAATCAAAAGATATAATACTTAAGCGTTTTCCTAAAACTAAACTTGATTTAAACGAGGAAACTAGATTAAAAAAATGGGGTCCCTATGGATATTATAAATATGTATATCCTAAAGAAATATCATCAGAAATAAAGCAGTATTTTTATGATAAGATAAAACAATATTTCCCTAATTCAACAATAGAATACTTTACGTAAAACTTAAGCCTAGCTTCGTTTGCTAGGCATGTATTCTTTTATATTTTTCACAACAAACGATATTCCATATGAAGCTAAATAAAAAATTAGACTCATCAAAAATGGTAAAGCAGGATTAATTTTATACAGCCATCCCGCAAAGTATCCTGCCGGGGCAGAAAACAATGAAATAAGGCCTTGACCAGCTGCGAAAATTTTAGCCCTTTCCTCTTCTCCAATTACATTGCTCCATAAGGTTTCCCTAAATGTTATTGTTATAATATTACCTGAAGCTGTTAGAATAGTGCTAAAAGCAAGTAATAGATAATTCTTAGGTTTTACTAACAAAAATATTAAAATTCCTAATCCATTTAATAGCAAACCTAAAGATAAACTACTTGCTTCGCCTTTTTGGGTCAGATACTTCATAAATAAAAAATATACAATTAAATAAACGATAGCCGAAAGTCCTGGAACTAATGATGTTAATGACTCTTTTATGCCTATGATATCCTTTAGATATATCGATTGATAAAATAAAAATGAATTCTGCAAATATGTAAATAGCATAATTAAAAATACTAGAAAAGTTAATTTATTTGTAAAAAAGTAAACCATAGCTTCTTTATAATCCGTAATCTTTTCACTTAAAGAAAGATTATGATGCTTTTTAATTAATTCCATGCCAATTCTAGTTTCAGTTGTCATTTTATTTCTTCCAACAAACATCAAAGTCATGCTAATAAATCCTAAAAAATATATCAACCTCATTGCTAATGTTATTCCAAATCTATTCACCAAAATCCCTGCTAAAGGTGCAAAAATACCGGAAGCTAAATTTATTATCATAATTAGGCTAAAAAAGTAAACCCTCTTATCTTCAATAGTATCCTCAATTGCAAGGCATGTCCATGAAGTATATGATATTTTATGTAATGAATTTAATAAAGCTGCCACTAAAAAGAACCAAAAATTTTGTGAAATTGCCCATATAAACATTACCAAACTCCAAGAGATTAAATCAAAAATAAGCGTAGTTTTTCTTCTGCCATATTTATCAGTTATTGGACCAGCAACAAAAGATGTTAAAATCATTAAAGCAGCTCCTATTGAATTTATTAAACCCATCTGAAGTTCATTTACACCTAAGCTTTTCATATATAATGGCTGATAAAAAAATATCATTCCACCAAATATAGCCCACATTGGTTCAAAAATAATACAAGCATAGGCATTGCCTTCTAAATTACCAAGAATTTTATATTTAAAATAATCTTTAATTTTTTTCATATCTATCATCCCCCAATCCCACAAACATTATATTCATATTATAACAAAATTAAAAATATTTTAACATTTATAACTTTAATAAAAGTAATAAAAAGCTCTATTTCAAATAATAATTGAATATAAGGCATCACAAAAATTAAAGTTAAATATTTGTAATACATCATTTATTGTTTATAATATACTATTGAAATAATTTATATTCTGAATTTTAATTTTCTATAAACTTTGATTGCATTTTTACTTAATTTTATATTAAAATTTAAATATAAGTGTTAATAAAATTCATTTTTTATAATATTTCTAAAATTATAAATTTTCGACATGTTTTTTAGATGTTTGAATCGAATATTCAAACATCTTTAGAAAAATTAAAAAGGGGGATGTTTATGAAAAAACTTCTTTCAGCCGCTCTATGTCTATTTTTACTTATTTCTCTTTTATCTGGATGTTCCAAACAATCAAGCTCCAACAACGACGTAATAAAGATTGGAGTATTTGAACCTATAACAGGGGCAAATGCTGCAGGTGGACAACTTGAGGTTGAAGGTGTAAAACTTGCTAACAAGCTATATCCAGAAGTTCTTGGTAAAAAGGTTGAACTCGTTATAGCCGACAATAAATCTGATAAAGTTGAAGCAGCAAATGCAGCAGCAAGATTAGTTGAACAAGAAAAGGTTACTGCAATCATTGGTAGTTGGGGCAGCTCCCTTTCAATGGCAGCTGGCGATATTGTCCGCAATGCAAAGATACCAGCTGTAGGTGCATCCTGCACAAATCCTTTAGTTACTAAAGGAAATAATTTTTATTTTAGAGTTTGTTTTATAGATCCATTCCAAGGAACTGTTATGGCTAATTATGCTTTCAAAAAACTTAATGCTAGAAAGGCTGCTATAATTCAAGAAGTTTCAAACGATTATGCAGTAGGTCTTGCTAAATTCTTCCAAGATGCCTTTAAAAAATTAACAGGCGACGAAAACTGCATAGTTGCAATAGCAAATTATAATACAGGTGACCAGGACTTCAGTGCTCAGCTAACAACAATAAAAGAAAAAAATCCTGATGTAATTTTTGCACCAGGTAATTTTACTGAGTCTGCATTAATAATCAAACAAGCACGCCAACTAGGAATTAAGACACCTTTCATCGGCGGGGATACTTGGGAGACACCTGAGTTTATAACAATAGGTGGAAGTGCAGTTGAAGGTGCTGTATTTTCAACATTCTTTACTTCAGAAAAGCCAATTACGAAAGAGTCTGAAAAGTTCTTAACAGAATACAGGAAAGAATACAATAAAGAACCTGCAGCCGTAACAGCATTAGGATATGATGCTTATATTTTGATACTCGATGCAATAAAAAGAGCTAACTCAACAGAACCAGAAAAAATAAGAGATGCTATAGCACAAACAAAAGGATTCGAAGGTGCTGCTGGAATAATAACTCTCGATGAAAATGGAGATGCTGTTAAAAATGCTGTTATTAAGGTTGTTAAGGACGGCAAATTCACTTATCTAGATACAATTGAACCAGAAAAATAAAAAAATCCCCCATTATTGGGGGATTTTTAGAAGGTGGTGTGTATATGGGTTTAGATACTTTTTTCCAACATCTTGCTAACGGTATTTCTCTTGGTAGTCTTTACGCTCTAATTGCAATTGGATATACAATGGTTTATGGAATATTAAGGCTAATAAATTTTGCCCATGGTGATATATTCATGATGGCAACTTATTTTGCCTTTTATACTATCTTAATATTCCACGTCCCATGGTATTTTTCATTCATCATTGCAATAGTATTTACATCATTATTAGGTATAAGTATTGAAGCTGCTGCGTATAAACCTTTGAGGGATGCTCCCAAAATATCTGTTTTAATATCTGCTATCGGTGCTTCATTTTTACTTGAAAATTTGGCAATAGTCCTTTTTGGAGGAGTTCCAAAACCCTTCCCAACCCCAAATATATTGACTGATATGGTAAATATTAAGGGAGTCATGATTCAAAAATTAACCTTCTATATTCCAATAATAACAATTGTATTACTTATAATCCTGGCTTATTTGATAAATAAAACAAAGAGTGGTATGGCTATGAGGGCCCTTTCAAAGGATATAGAAACATCAAAACTAATGGGTATAGATGTAAACAAAACAATTTCCTTTACCTTTGGTCTTGGGTCAGCTTTAGCTGCCGTCGGCGGTATTATGTGGGCTTTAAAATTCCCTCAAATACAACCGCTTATGGGAGTTATGCCAGGTCTTAAATGCTTCATTGCTGCTGTTATAGGAGGAATTGGTAATATTACAGGTGCAGTTATTGGGGGTTTTATTTTAGGTATTATTGAAATACTTTTAGTCGCTTTTCTGCCAAGTCTAACTGGTTATAGGGATGCAATAGCTTTTGTATTGCTTATATTAATTTTGCTGTTCAAACCTACTGGAATCATGGGAGAAAAAATTTCAGAGAAGGTGTGAAATATGAAAAAGAATATATTTAAAATTCTAATATTCTTGATTTTATATTTTCTTGTTATCGCAATTGCTCAGAATACCCTTGATGCATTTAAATTAAGAATATTAAATTTATGTGCTATATATACGATTTTGGGACTGAGCATGAATTTAATAAACGGTTTTACTGGGCAATTTTCACTTGGACATGCAGGTTTTATGGCAATAGGTGCCTATACAACTGCTCTTCTTACTATGAAACCAGAAGTAAAAGAACAAATATTTTATATGAAACCATTGATATACCCACTTAATTCTATCTCAATGCCATTTTTACCAGCTCTTTTAATAGGTGGAGTGTTGGCTGCAGTTGTAGGATATCTAATTGGAGCACCTGCATTAAAATTAAAAGGTGACTACCTTGCAATAGCAACTTTGGGCTTTTCTGAAATAATAAGGGTATTAATTACAAACGCCCAAAGCATAACTAATGGTGCATTAGGAATTAAAGGAATACCTTCATATACAAATCTATATTGGAGTTATGGCTTAGGGCTTATAACAGTAATATTTATGTTTAAGCTTATAAATTGTAGCTACGGTAGAGCCTTTAAAGCAATTAGAGAAGATGAAATAGCAGCTGAAAATATGGGAATTAATCTATTTAAACATAAAATAATGGCCTTCACGATAGGTTCCTTCTTAGCAGGAATTGGTGGAGGATTATTAGGAAATTTATTAGGAACGATTGATCCACTTATGTTTAGGTTCTTTTTAACTTTCAACATACTTTTAATTATAGTGCTTGGAGGTATGGGAAGTATTTCAGGAACTATAATAGCTGCCTTTGTAATAACAATAGCAGGTGAAGCCTTGCGTTTCTTGGATAAAGAAATAAATTTAATATTCGTTAGAATGCCAGGTATTCCTGGTCTTAGGATGGTTGTTTTTTCAGCTTTATTGATGATTGTAGTTTTATTCTATAGAAATGGATTATTGGGTAATGAAGAATTATCTTGGGATAAGATAAAAACTTTTTTCAAAAACATAAAAAAGCCTTTTAACAAAGGAGGTAACCTCCATGGCTCTGTTAAAAACTGATAAGGTTACAATGAAATTCGGAGGGCTTACTGCTGTAAAAGACTTTAACATAACAGTAAATAAAGGTCAAATTGTTGCTCTTATTGGACCAAATGGTGCCGGAAAAACAACTTGTTTTAATATAATTACAGGTGTGTATAGCCCTACTGAAGGCAAGGTATATTTTGACGAAAAAGATATAACTGGTCTAAGGCCGGATCAAATAACTAAATTAGGTATCGCTAGAACCTTTCAAAACATAAGGCTTTTTAAAAACTTAAGTGTTCTTGATAATGTTTTAATAGCTAATCACCTTCATATAAAATCTAATATTTTTGAAGCTGTTTTAAACTTAAGTAAATACATAAAAGAAGAAAGGAATATGATAGATAATTCATTGGAATTATTAAAAATGCTAGGACTAGAGAAATATAAAAATGAAAAGGCAAGCTCACTCCCATATGGGTTACAAAGAAGATTGGAAATAGCAAGAGCACTTGCCACAAATCCTAAACTTCTTCTCCTTGATGAGCCTGCAGCTGGAATGAATCCTAAAGAAACAGAAGAATTGAATGAATTTATATTAAATATTAAAGAGAAATTCTCTTTAACTGTCCTTTTAATAGAGCATCACATGCAGGTAGTTATGGGTATATCAGAAAAAATATATGTTTTAGATTATGGGACAACCATAGCAGAAGGAACTCCAAATGAAATTCAGAATAACCCTAAAGTTATTGAGGCTTATTTGGGGGTGAGTGAAGGTGCTTAAAATAGAAAATCTTTGTGTAAACTATGGTGGAATTGAAGCTTTAAAGGGAATTAATTTTGAGGTTAAGGAAGGTCAAATAGTTACCCTTATTGGTGCTAATGGTGCAGGCAAAAGCACTACTCTTCGAGCAATAGTAGGATTGGTCAAATCAAGATCAGGTAACATCTACTTTAATGATATTAACCTCTTAAAACTGAATACCCAAGAGATAGTAAGAAGGGGTATAACGTTAGTTCCGGAAGGAAGAAGAATATTCCCTAACTTAACGGTATTAGAAAATTTAAAAATTGGAGCCTTTATAAGGAATGATAAAGAAATAGATAATGATATTAAATGGGTCTTTGAGCTTTTTCCAAGGCTTAAAGAAAGAACATGGCAGCTTGCTGGAACGCTTTCAGGTGGTGAACAACAAATGCTTGCTGTCGGTAGAGCCCTTATGTCAAGGCCTAAACTATTAATGATGGACGAACCGTCCTTAGGTCTTGCCCCTATAATCGTTAAGGAAATATTCGAAATAATCAAAGAAATAAGAAAGCAAGGGGTAACGATACTTTTAATTGAGCAGAATGCCAATGCTGCCTTAAAAATTGCCGACTATGGATATGTTCTTGAAACAGGTAAAATAACAATGCAAGGTTCTGGAAATGAATTGCTTCAAAATGAAGAAGTTAAAACTGCATACCTTGGTAAAACAAGCTAAAGGAGAGATAAAGGGCTGTCTTTAATAAACAGCCCTTTTTAAACCCTAACCTAACACCTTTTTAGCTTTTCCAGTATTATATCCAATGTCATCTCCTAGTTTTTCATCCGGCATTATTCTGAATTTATCTTTTACAAATTCAACCTCATCTTTAGCTGATAATGATTTTACTGTCTTGATTTTATAAATATAATGTCTTGACATTTTAAGTGAATTTGTTGGACAAACATCCACACAAAAGGCACAGAAGCTGCATCTGCCATAATCAACTACAGGCTTTTTTATTGCTCTGCCTTGTTCGTTTTGTCCAATTATCTTCATTTCTATTGCATCAAAGGGACATATTCTTTGACAGGCTGCACATCCAACGCATTTTTCCAAATCATTTGTATGAAGTCCCCTATAATTCGGTGAAACTCCTTCCTTTGGGAAAACCCTTAAAATTTCCTTTGGATATTTTATTGTCATAGGTCTTTTAAAGAGATTTTTAAGGGTTGTCAAAGGAGAATACACGCTCTTATCTCCTAATGCCATAGTTTTCCCTCCTACTTATCTATATCAGGTGGACAAATCGCTAACGAACCCATCCATGCCGCAACATCATCTATCTTCATTTTTGGGAGATGTTTTTGTGCAAGTAAAAGTCCTGCTGGAAGTGATGGACCTCTTACTGCAACTCTATAGGGCTTCATTCCCCCATCAGAAACCACATAATATCCAAATTCTCCCTTTGAGGATTCAACTTTAGCATAGGCTTCACCTTTTGGAACCTTTAACATAGCTAAATTACCAAGGTTCAGCCTTACTTCGCCTTCAGGCATAAGCTTTAATGCTTGTCTAATTAACTTTATTGTTTCCTCGAATTCAATTCTAACTTGAACCGCTCTAGTTAATGCATCTCCACCTTCTTGTATTATTACTTTTACATCAAGATACGCATAAGCTGCATAAGGGTCATCAACCCTTACATCATACGGATTGCCCGAAGCTCTTAAATTTGGACCTGTAAGGCCAAATCTTACGGCATCTTCCTTTGATACATAGCCAAGTCCCTTCAATCTTTTATGGACAATTGGGTTCTCAAATAAAATCTTATCGTATTCTATTAATCTTTTTTCAAGATGATCAAGAACTTTATTTAATCTATCCACCCATCCTTCAGGCAAATCATTTCTTACTCCTCCAGGGATATTGAATATATGATAAATTCTTCCTCCTGTAAGCCATTCAAAAAGATCAAGAATCAAATCTCTATCAGCAGTCATAATATACATCGGAGTATAAAGCCCAAGTGCTGCGCCTAAAGCTCCCATTCCCATAAGGAAAGAAGTTAATCTGCTCATCTCAAGGGTAATTGTTCTTATGAATTTTGCTCTGTCAGGGATCTCAATTCCCATAATTTTTTCTATTGCTGTGCAGTAAGCAACTTCATTAGGATCAGGATCAACTACGCATATTCTTGGAACAAGTGCAATGTTTTGAACCCAAAGTTTTTGTTCCATCAACTTTTCAAATCCTCTATGGAGCTGTCCTGCATTAGGTCTTACCTTTACTATTTCTGTTCCAATCATCTCAAGAACATACCCAAAATTACCATGCATTCCAGGATGATTTGGGCCAAAGAAAAGCTCATAAACAGCTAAATCATCCTTTTCAGCTATTTTAGTTAGCATATAAGATGGCGCATCCATTACTTGTCACCTCCATTTGGCTTAGCATCAAAAAGCCTAATTGAAAATTCCCTTGTGTCAAAATCCTTCCTTAGCGGTGGAATATCCAGCCAATTTTCAAGGAAAAGAGGTGACAAATCCTTATTTCCTTCAAATACTATGCCAAAGAATTCATGAACCTCTTGTTCATAAAATTGAGCCTGTTCCCATAGATCAACTATCGTTGGTATTTTTGGATCATTCCTATCTATTCTAACCTTATTTAATACATGAACTTTATTAGTATATGACCAAACATGATAAACAAGTTCAAATTCGCCTTCATCTATAAAATCAACTGCATTTATAAAGGAAAGATGGTCAAATCCAATTGATTTTAAGTATACAAGATGATTTATTAAGTTTTCCTTATTTACAATCACACTTATTTGTGTAGGATAAAGGTCATTAACCTCAAGACCTCTTTGTTTTAATAAATCTATTATTTCTTCTTTGCTAAGCTTCATAATTTCCCTCCAATTTCATTATTGGGTAATTATTCAATGCTTGTTGCTGCTTCTTCATTTTGAATTAATTTTTCACCCAATATAGGATAAGTTTTTCTTAATACCCTATCCTGATTTGCCTTATAATACTCATAATTTTCCTTATACTTTTTGTATGCCCCAGCTTCTCCCGATTGAATCATCTTCATAAGCGTTTGTAGTGCATCCATAACAGCTTCTGGTCTTGGCATGCATCCTGATACTGTTATATCCACTGGAATATACTCTGCTAAATTCGTAATTGTATTATATGAATCCCAATAAATTCCACCATTAACTGTGCATGATCCAAATGCTAAAACCCATTTAGGTTCTGGCATTTGTTCATAGGTTCTTATAATTCTTTTTAATGTTTTAACAGAAACATACCCTGTAACAAGAAGAACATCTGCTTGTCTTGGCGTTGCCATAGGTCCTATACCAAATCTTTCAACATCCCACCTGGATGTCATAGTTGGTGGTAACTCCACCGCACCACAGCCCGTTCAGTAGTGAAGCATCCATATAGACCTTTGCCTAAAGAAATCTATTACATTTTCAATACAACTTCTTTTCTTTTCAACCTTTAATTCTTCCATGGTATCGCCTCCTAGAATACTATCAAAACAAGCTGAAGTAATGCTATGCTCATAGGAACTGTCCAAAGGAACTTTACAGCTTGTTCAATCTTAAATCTTGGGAAAACCGCCTCTATTATAACAGTAATAAGATATATTTCAAATTGTTTTAAAACAAATGTAAATATATTTGAAGCTCCTCCCATAAATAGATTTACAATTATTGCAGTTTCTACGAATATTGAAACCGCATGGGTTAAAAAGGCCAAACCTAAATATTTACCGCTAAGTTCAACCATAGGCCCTGATGCAATTTCTGCAGGTGCTATCATAGCATCAAAGGGCTTTTCTCCCATCATAGCTTGAAGTGCAATTTCTGCAGCTATAAATCCCAACGGGAATTTAATCATATTCCAATTTAAAATTGAGCCTGCTTGGCTGTTTGCAATAAGTTCTAAAGACGATGTCCCATTAATTATTATCAGCCCTAGCATAACTGTAAAAAATGGAACCTCATAGCCTAACATCATGGTAAGAGCACGGGATACTCCAATTGTAGCATTAGGATTTCCGCTTGCTGCTACAGCCATCGCCATACCAAGATAACCTATTGCCATAAGATACATAATAACTATAAGGTTAGAACTTGTTTTTATAGCTGTATGCCCAGCAATTGGGACAAAAAGCATTGTTGCAACAAGTCCAGCAAGGGACATTACCATTCCAAGGTCCATAACAAAATTATGTGTAATTGATTTTCTTGAAAATAATTTACCTACGTCTAAAAATGCTTGATAAAATGGTGGTCCAAGTCTTAATTGAATTCTTGCAATAATCTTTCTACCAATACCCATAAAGAGAAGTCCTATAAATATTGCAAAGAAACCAAACAAAAATACTCTTAAAACTTCTATCATAAAATCCAACCTCCTAGTATTAGTAGGAGAACACCAATACTAAAGAGCAATACTGCTCCTTCTCCTCTTCTAAATAATCCTTGAACTGTAGCACTCATATACTCAAAATTTCTTCCTATGCTTGCAAAAAATCCGTCGATGGATATTTTTTCAAGCAATGGTTCAAACATTTCCTTAAATGGTTGGTAAAATGAATATGAATAATTGAATCTATCAGCATTTACTCCCCATTCCTCTGGATATTCGCCACCAGTATAATTGTCCTCCTGTGGGACTGTTTCTGATTTATTTCCAAGAATATACATTATTGCTGAAATTACAAAACCTCCAAGGAAGATTAAGAATACCACGGTTAAGTCTATCGTCGAATTTTTAAGTGCTCCCTCAAGACTTGTCCATGAGGCAATATTAACATTATATCCAACCGCTTTTAAAGCTGTTGTTAATGGTTTCATAACAACTCCTGGAACTACTCCAATTAAAAGCATCCCAATCATCATAATTATCATAGGAATTAGCATTGTTAACGGAACTTCCTTAATATCCTTAAATCTATCTGGAAGTTGCCCTAGAAATATTGAAGCTAATGCTCTAAATAGATACATAAATGCACCAGTTGATGCAAATATCATTGCAATAGCAAAAATAATCATTTTTTGTGACATGAGAGCCTGTATTATCATCCATTTTGATCCAAATCCATTTAGAGGAGGAATTCCAGCTGCTGCAATAATTCCTAATAAGAATGTTAAGAAAGTTATAGGCATTCTATATACAAGCCCACCAAGTTTATGCATTTCGCTTTCGCCAGTTCTAAAAATTACCGCCGCAAGAGTTAAAAATATAGCTGCCTTTAAAACCATATGATTTACTGCATGAAAAAGAGCTCCTTCAAATCCAACAATATTCATTGATGCAAATCCTAATAATATATATCCCATATTAGCTACAGATGAGTAAGCAAATAGCTTTTTCATATCAGTTTGGAATATAGCTAAGATAGTTCCTAATACAGCACTAATGGCACCTAAATATCCAACGAAATATTGAATCCAGTTTGCAGTATTTAAAATCTTTGATAAGTCTAAACTTCCAACAACAGGAACAATAAACATTGCTATTGGGTAAATTCCGTATTTAATCATAACTGAAGACATGAAAGTTATATAATCTTCTGGTCCAACAGCATAAACTTTAGATGGCCACATGTAAAATGGGAAAATAGCCGATTTAATAAAAAAGGCAAACAATAGTAACATAATAGCTGCTATTGATAAAGCTTTTTCAGAATAGAAAACTTGAACTAATCCATAAGCCGAAGCAAATATTTCAAAGGAACCTGTAAGAGCACCTAACAATATTATTCCGATCAACATTGAAGAAGCACCAAGTAAAGATAAAACAAGGTAATACTTAGCCTCATTTAAAGCTTTATCTCTACCATTAGTTATGGCAAAGAAGGATGTCCATCCCATAAGTTCCCACATCATAAAAAACGTAATCCAATCTGCAGCAAAGAAAATTCCAAGATTAGAAAATATTATAAGCATCCAAATCGGTGCTACGTTTTCCTTTGTTTTTTGATTAAATCCAAGTGAAAAAACAGAAATTACAAGAGTTATGACAGCTGAAAAAAAGGCAAAATACCATCCAAGTGGATTATTGGAAAGTGTAAAACTTAACTTTGCTCCAAACAATTCATAGTTTGTATATATTGTTTTTTCTATTTCCCACTTCCCAAACAAAGTCCAAAGTTTTAATAAAATATATAAATTTGAAATTAAAAATAGAGGCCAAACAACCTTCTTATTTCTAATGAATATAGCTAATAAAAATGCTGTCACAAGAGGAATGATAAAGATTTCCACCATATTCCCTACCTCACTTCAATGATAAAATTAATTTAATATATTTTTCAGGGGACTTTATTTCATCCATCAAAAACGAAATAATATTTTCAAATGAATCTGGGTTAATTCCAATAAATAAAATTACTAACGCTAAGATCATAGGCAATAAACAATAAACTCTTGATATCCTTCCTTCCCTTTCATGTCCTTGGCTAAAAAATGTGTGGGAAATCCTAAGATAATATACTCCTTCTATGACCGACGCTATTAAAATTAATACAGCTCCGATCAATTCAAGTTTACCAGAAAAAATCGCATTTCCTATGATAGAAATTTTACCCCAAAATCCTGCGAAAAATGGAATACCCATAAGGCTTAAAGCTGAAATAGTAAAGGAAATTGCTAAAACAGGATATCTTCTTCCTAGTCCCTTCATATCTAGGTAGTTTGTACTTCCTGAAACTTTCGAAAATTCATTTACTGTTAAAAACATTACAAATTTAGCAAGATAATTTGATATAACGATATAGAGAACCCCTTTCAAGGCATCAAAGCTTCCTAAACTAATTCCAAACAAAACTATTCCAAGTTGAGCCATTGATGAAAAAGCTAAAATCTTTTTCATATTTTTTTCCGTTAAAGCACCAATTTCTCCGATAATAACCGTAACAAAAGCAAATAACATTAAAATAGATGATAAATTCCCACTTAAAGTTAACTTCCCTGTTTCTTTAGAAAAAACCATTAAAAGTATTCTTAAAACTCCATATATTCCAGCTGTTCCAAGCATTCCATGAATAAAAAGATTTACAGAAGTCTTAGAAGCTTCATAGGCCTTTACAACCCACATATTAAATGGGAATATTTTTAGTTCAACTAATAGGCTCGATATATATAGGATTAAAATTAAACTTAAAGATGCTTCATTTAGATTATTTACCTTATTGGCTATATCGGCAAAATTCAAAGTCCCAAGTGTTTTATATATAAGCCCAATGGCTGCTAAGCTAAATATTGATGCAGTAGACGATAAGATTAAATATTTTAATGCTGCACCCGTCGATAGCCTGTCTCTTTTATATGATATAAGGCCTGCCACTGCAAAGGTTGAAAGCTCTATAAATAAGAAAAAATTAAATAGATCTCCAGTTAAAACAATTCCATTTGTTGAAGATAAAAGAACAAAATAAAATGAATAAAATTGATATTCCATTATTTCTCTTACTGACGTTAACGCTAATAAAGCTGCAACATTTACCAATACTAAAAAGAATATAGTCAAATCAGTTACAGCAAAATTTATGCCATAAGGTGCTCTCCATCCTCCAATTGCAACATTAAAAGGAATTTTCCCGCTAAATAGAATCAATATTGAAAAGATAATATTAAATAATGTCACTATATATGCTAATATCTTATCGTTCTTTCCCAAAAACAAAGATAAAAATGCTGCAATAAGAGGGATTACTATTAAAAAAACTATACTATTCATATATTAACCCCCTCTTCTTCCTCTGATGCTCTAATTGATAATGAGTTGTGATTATATCTATATCTTATTGCAAGAGCTAAAGAAAAGGCTGTTGTTCCAAGGCCAATTACAATTGAAGTTAGAACTAAAGCCTGCGGAACAGGGTCAACCATCTTTGTAAGATTCATTATGCTTTCATTTGAAGTTAAAATTGGGACAATCCCATTTTCAACATAACCAAAGGCAACCAAAAGAAGGTTGATTCCAGTCTCCATTATGTTTAATGCTATCAATATTTTTACTATATTTTTTCTCGTTAAAACTCCAAATAATCCTATAAACAACAATGAAATAGAAGATAAAATAAATAGTTGTGCCATAATCAACACTCCTCATAAAATTCAAAATAAATATTTGAAAGTTCAGCTGCAACTTTAAAGGCTATAAGACCATAAAATATTGGAATCAATCCTGCAGAAAATAAATCACCTATTCTATCATTCAATATAAAATTCTGAAAGAAATTACCGGTTATTACAAAGCTTGCAATTCCTAAACTAAATATCGAGATTCCAGCTACTGCTTCAATTATTTTTAATGTCTTTTGACTTAGTGTTTTTCTGCCTGCTAAAACTCCAATTAATACTGCAGTAGATATTATAGCCCCCGCTGGGAATCCACCACCTGGTGAAAGATGCCCATTTACAAACATATATCCTCCAATCATTAGCATTAAAATCATAAGAATAGGTGCCCATCTGTTTAAAATAGTTGTAGGTTTTATGATCTTTCTTTTATCCTTTGGAATCACAAAACCAAAACCTAATATCGTTACAAATAAAACTATAACTTCAAGGGTCGTATCAAACAATCTATAATCAACAACAACCGAAGTTACTATATTAGCAGAAGTATTTTCAGCAGTCCCTCCCCAAACATATTTACTCTCTTCTTTAATAACGTTTTTGTTCATAAACCTGTCGGCAACCCTCATCTGAGGAGTAATATTATCGGTTATTTTTATTCCTTTTCCTGTATCCATTGAAACTTTATAAATATAAAATCCAATTACTGAAAGGATAAGTAGAGCAACTATATTTATAAATAATGACCTTTCATCTCTCATCTTTCCTATCCTCCAATTTCTTATAAGTGAATATAAAAAGTGCAGTTGTAATTCCTGAGCCTATAGCAGCTTCTGTTATAGCCACATCAGGTGCCTGCATCAATAGGAACATTACTGAGGAAGACAATGAAACTATACCAAAAACAACTATTGCTTTAAATAAATCATCCGTTAAAAGCGCCCATAAAGAGCCAAAAGCCATAATAAAAGCAATTATTAAACCTAAGTAATACACTCTATTCACCATCCTTTAAAAAGGCATTTTCCTTCAAATAGAAATTTCCCTTATTGCGTCTAAGTGCTGCTTTACAAATAGCATGGGATGCTATTGGTGAAGAAAACAAGAAAAACAGTGCCATTATTATAAGCTTTGGAACCCATTCAGGTTTTAAAATAGAAAATCCTACAAATAATGAAACAATACCTAAAGTTGATGCTTTGGTTCCAGCTTGAGATTGATTTAATGCATCTGGCATTCTATAAATTCCAAGACCTGCCAAGAACAAGAACACCGCTCCAATTAAACAAAATATCCATCCTAAAATCTCCATAATCAAATTCCTCCCTCAAGGTATCGAGCAATTGCAACAACTCCAACAAAGGATAGAAGTCCATAAACTAGCGCTACATCCAATAACAAACTATTATCATTGGTAAAGGAAAAAATAACAATTATAGCAGAGGTTATAGTTGTTAAAACATCGATTGCAACTACTCTACTTTCTATTGACTTTCCCTTAATCAACCTAAAAATTCCAAGGACCATCCCAAGTAAAGATAAAACTAATATAAATGTAATCATTCTTCAAAAGCCTCCTTTAACAACCTTTCAAAGGGCCCTTTAAGATCTTCAATATTTGCTACCTTGTCCCCCTCAACCACATGAATAAACAAAGAATCATCCACAAGCTCTACGGAAATTGTTCCAGGGGTTAGGGTTATAGAATTAGCCAAAATGGCCTTTGCAATAGGTGACTTTAACTCAGTTTTTAACTTTAAAACTTTTGGAGATATAGGTAATGAAGGAGTCAATACAATTTTGGCCATATTAAGATTTGCCTTTACTAATTCAACCAAGAACACCAAAAAATATTTAAAAAGATAAAACAAAGTTTTTAACTTAAATTTTTTTGCATCTTTATTGTAAAATATAGTAAGCAAAGAAATGCAGAAAGATAAAATAGTCCCAAATACGACTTCTTGGTTACTTAACGGATAACTTAGGGCTGTCCATATTAAGAACATACTAAGAAAAGTTAAAATAAAATTTATCAAAGATCAGCACCTCCAACAAAATAGGAATCAAAATTTTTAATGTCAAACATGCTTTTTAAAATTTCAACTACTTTTTGATCAACGATAGAATAGATTATTTCAAGTCCATTTCTGTTGCCCTCTATTATTCCTGCACCTTTCAAAATACCAAGCTGTTGGGAAACGGTTGATTGCGGAAGATCAAGGCACTTTTGAATTTTGGTTACATTTGAATTACCCTTCAAAAGGCAAATCAATATAGATACCCGAATCGGGTTCCCTAATATTTTAAACAATTCTGAAACTTTTGTAATATTCTTATCGTGTATTATACCTATACCCCCTTTATGTATTTTTATATTATAATATTACAATATAATGCTAATAATTTCAATAAAAATCAAAAGTTTATTTTTTAACATAACAAAAAATATAAATGGCGGGAATCATTCCCGCCTAATTTATTTATCCCATTATGCTCTTCCATAAACCGTGAAGATTACAATATTCCCTTGCAAACATATTCTCTCCCTCAATAGGGAAGAAGGCTTCGGGTTTATCCCCTGGTTTTAGATATCTTCTGAAAACTTTATCATCAACATGAAGTTCTATCCATTCTATATAGTGTTTTTCCTCCATAGGATGTTCTATGCTTCCGACCTTAACTAAAACTCCACCTTCAACCTTTTCAATAACCGGAATATGCTTTTCTGTTGAAGCTTCTACTGTGTTTTCATTTAAAAGTTTCATCGGCTTTCCGCAGCAAACAAGCTGCCCAGCTCCAGCATGTAAAACCTCAACTATGTTTCCACAAATTTCACATTTGTAAACTTCCTTTAAATTGGCCATAATATAGCCCCCTTTGGAAAATTATTTTCTTTAAATATATTTTATCACAAATTTTATAATTTGCAAGTCAAAACATCCAACTTCTCCAGAATTTTTTGAATTTTATAATTAATTCAATGATAGACCTACCGTTATAAAAAACATCATCAATCTGCTTTACAGGCATGATTCCTATAACTGAATTGGTTAAAAAACATTCATCAAAATTACTAATATTATTATAACCAATAAATGTTTTATTTATTCTATATCCCTTTGAGCTTAAAAAGCGTATAATATTATCCCTCATAATCCCCTTTAGAATTCCGCTTCTTAAATGAGGAGTATAAATTTCATTATCCTTTACAAAAAAAATGTTAGCATAAGAGGTCTCACATATATAACCCTTTTCATTCAAAAAAAGTGCAGTATCATACCCTTCTTTTTTTGCCCTAACATCCTCTATGTAATTAACTCCATAATTAAAGGTTTTTATATAATTAAATATATTATTTTTACCCTTTATTATATTAGAGGTTCTCAATTTTAATCCCTGTTTAAACATATTATTTGTATAATTTGGTAATCTGTATGAAATATTAATTTGTTTATTATAATATACAACCTTTAAAACTCCTTCGCTACATGCTAACTTAGCTACATAATCATATAAGGCTTTGCTAAACTCACTTAAATTAACGTCAAAATCAATTTTTAAGATATTATGGGCCCTTTTCAACCTTTTAAAATGTTTATCTACATCCTCTATTTCGTTATTATTAAAATACAAAGTTTCAAATGGCATTAGCCCAAATGAAATATTCTTTTCAAAAATATCTATGTCCATATATTCATCTCCTATAAACGTTGTATTTTTCTTTATTAAATAATAAAATAATATATAAAGTGAGGTGAATCTTATGTCTTTAGCAATTCAGCAAAATAAAATCTACACCTATAAGGATTATTTAAGCTTTCCTGATGATTTTAAATATGAAATAATAGAAGGGACACCATATTTAATGAGTCCCTCTCCTTCAGTTCAGCATCAAAGAATATTAAGGAAAATGTTTATTGCGATAAACGACAGTCTAAAAAATTTAAATTGTGAAGTTTTTAGTGCTCCATTAGATGTAATATTAACTTTAAACGCTAGCAATATAGAATCTGCAACAAACGTAATTCAACCGGATATTTTTATTATATGTGATAAAAGCAAAATAAAGGAAAAATTCATTTTAGGTTCACCAGAATTTATTATAGAAATAGTATCAAATTCAAGTCAATCTACAGACTATGTTAAAAAACTTAATCTGTATGAAAAATTTAAAGTTACAGAATACTGGATCGTTAACCCCTTGAATAAAACAATCATTCAATATTATTATAGTGATAACTGTTATTTGTCACCTGATATATACAAATCAAATGAAGTCATTACATCGAAAATATTTAAAAATATAAAATTTAATTTAGAAGAATTGTTTCATGATGATCAACTTACTTAGTCGAAAAGGTGCTATATATTGCCCTTCCCTTGTGGAGAGTTTCTTCGTATTCATCTTCAGGATCAGAATCCCAAACTATTCCTCCACCAACATTATAATAAAGACCATTTTCATCGATGACAACTGTTCTTATTGCTATGTTAAAGTCAAAATTGCCATTATTTGAAATATATCCTATGGAACCCGTGTATATTCCTCTTGACATATTTTCTATTTCCTCAATAACCTCCATTGAACGAAGCTTTGGTGCACCTGTTATAGATCCTCCTGGGAACATAGCCTTTATTATATCACTAAATTTTATGTCATCTAAAAGCTTACCCTGGATTGTTGAAACAAGATGGTTAACTGTAGCATATTCTTCTACTTCAAATAAATTCTTAACCTCTACGGTCCCCGGATAACAAATCTTTGAAAGGTCATTCCTTTCAAGGTCTATTATCATTAAAAGCTCAGACTTTATCTTTTCGCTTTCTAAAAGCATTTTCTTCAATTTTTCATTTTCCTCTTTATCATAACTTCGTTTTGTTGTTCCCTTTATCGGCCTCGTTGTTATATATTCTCCCCTTTTTCTTATAAACTGCTCTGGAGATGTAGATAAAATAAACCCGCCATCAACCTCTAAAAAGGCATTATAGGGGCCGTAATTAGCCCTTCTTAATATAGCATAAGCATCATAAGGATTAATAAAGCCTTTGGCATAAAATTGTTGTGATATATTAACTTGATAGACCTCGCCTTGCCTAATATATTCTCTAACCCTTTCTACTCCCTTTTTATATTCTTCCTTCGTAAAATTTGAAGTTAATTCTAAATCCCCAATATTATTATCAATTTTGTATTCCTCTTCAATATTTTTTAGTAAATTTACTACATCAAAATCCTTCGTATTGATTATTGTTGTATTATTTTTATGATCAATTATAATAAATTCATCATAATAAGCAAAAAAAGCCTCTGGAATATTTGTTAAAGCTTTATTTTTCCTTTTTATCTTACAAAGATCCATTCCAAAATCATAGGACAAATAACCAATAAAACCTCCATCAAAAATCAAATCAGATTTAGGTTTTTTGTAAAGATCTATATAGTAGTCTAAAATATCAAGAAAAGCTCCTTCCCTTTTAAAATCTTTATTACCCTCAGTAATGTAAATTTCTCCATTAACTTGTTTTAAAATAATTTTGGGATTAAAACCAATTATTGAGTAGTTACCATAATCTTTAAGCTGGTATCTGCTATCTAAAAGCATAGAATATCCCTTTTTAACCCTTTTAAAAGTTAAAAATGGATCTATTAAAAAATTCAATTCGGCCCTATGCATTTTTGCCACTCCTTAAAAAGTTATTTAGCATATCTAGTCCATTTTCAGTTAAAATTGCCTCAGGATGAAACTGAACCCCTTCAATGTTATATTCTTTGTGCCTTATACCCATAATTTCTCCCTCTAAAGTTAGAGCAGTAATTTCAAGTTCATCCGGCAAATCTTCTTTAGAAACTACTAAAGAATGGTATCTTGTAACCTTTAAAGGATTTTTTAAATTTTTAAATACCCCTTTATTAAAATGGTTGATTTCATTAACCTTCCCATGAACAGGTCTTAGCCCCTTAACAACCTTACCACCAAAATAATGGCCAATACATTGATGTCCGAGGCAGACACCAAGGATTGGAATCTCCCCCTTAAATTTATCTATAACCTCAAGGGGCAAAATGGCCTCTTCTGGGCTTCCTGGTCCAGGGGATAAAACTATATAATCTGGATTTATATTTTTAACATCTCTAATATCAATTTCATGTCTACCCTTTACCAAAACATCTTGACCTAATATTAAAAAATAATGATACAAGTTATAAGTAAAGGAATCGAAATTATCTATTATAAGAACCATAACCCACCTCATCTTCTTCCTTTTATTAAAATATAGATACCAAGTAAAATAAAAGCAACTGGTAAAACATATTGTTCGATGCCATAATATAGATTTAAAGATTTTAAAAACATAAATATAGATACTGCAATTAAAATAACTGATATAACAAAACTATTTTTATGCTTTTCAAAGGCATAATCCTCTAAAAAGCCTATTCCAACACCCAAAGGATAAATAAAGTTTGTATATTCTACATACTTCCAACTAGTAAAAATAGAAAATAAAAAGTAAAATCCATAAACAATTAAGGTTCCACCTAATATTAAATTTTTTGTTCCTTTGTTTTTTGAAAAATAATTATAATGAATTGCAATCCCTGGGATTATTAAAAAGATGGGCCACACAAAATTCCACAAATTAACATCAAACAAAAATGTTCGTTGAATTATTAAAAATATTCCAACAAGAATAAAGACAAGTCCCCATAAATAACTTTTCATATAAACACCCCACAAACCCTTTTTTATTATTATACTATATTTGACTAATAATTGTAATAAAAAATTCCCCTAAAGGAGAGTCTTTAGGGGAATTTATGTTTGATCAAGTCCAGTTAATACATTATCAAAAACGTTTATTTTACACCTTTCTCCATCCCAGTTCAAGCAATTTTCACAGCTTCTTTCAGGATATGTTAAGAGATTATGCATACCTTCTACCCTATAATAACTACAACTTCTTGCAACAGCCATAAGTTGCTCTTTACTTGCCATAGTAATACCTCCATAAATTAATCTTTCTTTTATTATTCTTACACGGTTTATTTTTATTATTCCCACTAAACATAATTTTTTATTTTATGCAAAAAATATTTAAAGGTGATACTTATGTTTAAAATAAACAATCAAATTACAAAAAATCAATATATGTTTATCATCCAAAATTCGATAATAGGCGTTGGAATCTTATCTTTAGCATCTGGGGTATGTAAAGTAGCCAAACAGTCAGGATGGATCTCCGTTTTGGTGGCAGGAATATATCCTATTTATATTTGTATAGTTGCAGCCCTTATATACAGAAATACTAATTATAATGAGTTTTTGGAAACCAACAAAAGAATTTGGGGGAAATTTTTAGCCTACATATTTACAATATTTTTCTTTATCAATTTTATTTTCTTTTCTTCATTTGTCCTTTCAGGATTTGCTAACGTTTTAGTTTTTTCAACAACTAAATTTTTATCACCCCATACCATAATTGTAATAACAGTTATTTTAACCTATTTTACAATTAATAACGGATTAACAAATATAGGTAGATTATCTGAACTATTGTTTTATCTAACCATTCTAATACTAATTATCCCCTCCTATTTCATCAACAAAGGTCACATTACCAATCTGCTTCCTTTGGTTGACGATGTTAGTTCAATATTTAAAGCTGTTCCTGAAACATTTTTTGCCTATTCTGGAGTTGAAATTAGCCTTTTAATTATTCCCTATGTAACTGATTTTAAAAAGGTTTTACCCTCTGGAGTGATAGGAAGTTTAATAACTATATTTATATATACATTAACCGTTCTATTGACTATTAACTATTGTGGACACATATTAACTTCAAAGCTTCAATATCCCCTCTTATATCTTGTTGCTGGAGCTGATTTGCCTGTTCTTTCAAATTTTGAACCTTTGTTTATATTTCTATGGGGTAATAAGATATTCCAAACATTAGCCGTTGGGGGATATGGGTTATCCTATACCCTATCAAAAATAATAAAAAAGTCCTATAACCGCTGTTGTTTATATAGTTGCCTTATTATTATGTTCGTATCCTCAATGTTAGTTCCGGAACATACGCGAACAATGGTTATAGTTAATGTAGAACCATACTTAGTAGGATTTATCTTGGTTTACTCAACGCTAACCCTAATATTAAGCTACTTCAAAGGGGGTAAGACCTTTGAAAAAAATTAGTTTAGTTCTCTTATTTATGCTTATTTTTACCTCCTGTTATGGCAAACCATCCATCGAACGCACATCAGTAATAGCTGGAATAGGCCACGATATTGATAAGGATAAAACATTATCCTCCAGCTTTGAATTTATTGTTTTTAAATCCCAAAACGTTTTTGATAAAAGTGTTGTAACGACAAAAGGAAAAAGTATATTTGAGATGTTTAATAAAAGATTACTAATAACTAAACGTAGACATCTACCTGGAACTGTAAGAACACTTTTAATAAGCGAAGAAAGAGGCAAATTTGGTATTTCCGATATAATAGATGCCTTTTTAAGGGATCAGGAAAGGAATCTTAACACAACAGTTGCAGTATCAAAACAAAGAACAGAAGAAATTTTAAAACTAAATGCCAAGGATAGCAATACTATGGCTGAAGAAATCGAAGATTTAATTAAATCTTCCTATGAAGCAAACTTCACCCAAAGGGATACTAACATTAAGGATTTTTTTAATATGTATTATCAAGAAGGAAGACACATTATGCTTCCTTATATAGAAAAATATAAAGATACTGTAAAAGTAAGTGGTATTGCTGTTTTTAAAAAGGATAAACTCATTTTTACAATTACAGAAGAAGATACAAAATATATTAATCTATTAAGAAATGAAAAAGCCCAAGGCTATTTAACATTTTTCGATGGAAATTTAAAATCCCTTGATTTATTTTGTAGCAGCAGAAGAAACGTTAAAGTGGAGATAAATGATAATAAAATCGCTTATAATATATATCTTTTAATATATTCTTCTGTTAAAGAAGCTAACATAGATGATGCACAAGAACTTACTAAGGATAAATTAATAGAACTCGAAGAAAAATACTCTGACGAATTAACGAAACAACTTCAAGAAATTGCTGATAAGTATCAAAACAAATATGGGACTGATATCTTTGACGTTCAAAAATATGCCGTAGCTAAGCTTGGAAGGGATAAGATAGATTTTATTGAGGAAAATTTTATAAATTCAAATATAAAAATTAGTGCAAAAATAAAAATATTATCCTCAGGAAGGCTTATAAGGTAGGTGATAATATTATGGAAAAATTAACTAAAGATATTTTTTCTAACTTAGAATTTATAATTTCCACAATTCCAAGCAATTTTAATTTTATAAAAAGGGAAATAGATTTGAATAATAAAACCTGCTTTGTTTTATTTATATCAGGTATCGCTGATAAGAATCTAGTTGAGGAATATATATTAAAACCCCTTCTTAATTCTAATATAAAGGCAAAAAATCAAGATATTATAGATGAGATATTAAAAAAGCATCTTTATTCTTCGGATGTTTCAGTAACAAATTCCATCCCTGACATAGCCTTTCAATTAATAAGTGGTAAATCTATAATCCTTTTAGATAATTGCGACGCTGCTATTATTTGCAATACAACAAATAACAATTATAGGCCAATTGAAGAATCCACAAGTGAAAAATCTGTTTATGGTATTAGAGAAAGTTTTACTGAAAATTTAGAGCTCAATTTGACTATTCTTCAAAGAAAAATTAAAAATCCAAATCTTAAGCTTGAAAAATATATCATAGGCGAAAAATTCAAAAGCGAATTAGTCTTGGCCTATATCGATGGTGTAATCGATCCGCAAGTTTTAACAAATATTAAAGCAAGAATTTCTAATTTAAAAATTCCTGCTGCAATATCTTCAGGAGTATTAGAACAGTTTTTAGATATGAGAACCTATAATATATTTCCTTTATCTAAGAGCACAGAAAGGCCCGATAAAGTTATATTTGACCTTTTAGAAGGGAAAGCTGCAATTTTTCTTTCTGAAACTCCAAGTGCCCTTATTCTTCCAGCAACTTTTTTTGAGTTTTTTCAAGGATTTGAAGACTACTCAGAAAGAACGATTACTGCAAACTTTTCAAGGCTTATGAGATTTATAGCTATAATTACTGTTATGGTTTTAGAACCTATTTACCTTGTTTTGTTAATTTATAACCCAGAGCTTTTTCCTTATAAGCTTATGTCGGTTATAATATCATCAAGACAGAATATTCCCCTGCCTCCTTTGCTTGAAATTTTAGCAATGGATGTGGCTGTTGAAATTCTACGAGAAGGTGGCCTTAGGCTTCCAAATCCAATAGGAACAACCCTTGCCATAGTAGGTGGAATAGTAATTGGGGATGCTGCAACAAAGGCTAACCTAGTAAGCCCTGCAACTTTATTTATAGTTGCTATAACAGTTATTTCTACGTTTATAATTCCAAACTATCAAATGGCCCTAACTATTAGGTTTATTAGATTCCCAATGATTATATTAGGTCAAATGTTTGGCTTCTTCGGCTTATTAATAGGGTTTTATTTTTTACTAATTCACCTTACAAAGCTCGAATCCTTTGGAATAGCTTATTTTTCACCTATTGTGCCAAGCAGGTTTAAAGATCTTTTGGATGCCTTTATAAGAGCACCTTTAAAGGAAGTGCTTAAAGAACCAAAAAGCCTCAAGCCCAGTCAAAAGAGCCCCAAAAATTAGGGCTCTTATTTTAACAAAATTTGTATTAGTGGATTCATAAGGCCTAAGATGCCCCCTAATAGAGCACCAAGCCAAGTTATAGCAGAAAGTTCCCTATTGGCTACATCTAATATAATTTTTTCGGCATATTCAACATCTAATTGGTTGATCCTGTTTTCTACAATTCTTGGGATATCTATGCTTTCTATAAAATAATGGGCATTTTCCTTTAAAACATAGTAAGTTGACTCAGTTAATAAATCTATCAATTCATTTATAGTTTCTTCATCAATAAAATGAGATATAGAATTTAATTTAGTGTTTAATATTTTGTCTATAACTGAAGCTATAAATAGTTGAAGACCATTAGCATATTTAGGATCCTCAAAAAATTTATTTACCCAGCTTAAAAGATTATCAGTCAAATTAGGATTATTTTTAATCATATCATTTAAAGTCAATGATACCTTTTCTAGGTTTCCAGTTTTACTTAAAAGTTCTAATAATTTTTCACATATTTTGTCCTTAAGCTCTTCTTCATTTTCATTTAATTTAATAATATCTTTTACTTTTAAGTCAAGAAGATTATCAATAATATTAGTTATCATTAGGGCAATGGCCGTTTTATTCTCTGATTTACTTAAATATTCATCAATAGAAGATAATGCTCTTTGTGTAATAAATTCAGGGCTTACAAGCATAGCTACAAATTTTCCAATATTCTGTTGTAAAATATCATATAATAGTTCAGATATCTTTGCCCTTACCTTTGGGGTTTTTAGTTTTGTTTTGATAAAGCTTACAATATTATCTCTGTTTGTTATTATAAAATCCTTAATTTTATCCGCAAAATCTTCTGATATTAAATTCTTTAATGTAATGTTTTTTAAATCTTCTTTGAAAATCATTTCATTTATTAATATTTTAATATTTTCTTTATTATTAACAATTACAGACTCAAGGATTTCTTTTATATCCATTTTCTTAATTTCATGGACGATATAATTTATAATTAATCGTTTACTTTCTTCATTTTTTAGTTGTTCAATCAATGCATTGGCAATAATGCCATTGAGCTTTTCCTTTATTGTAATATATCTTTCCCCAAATAAGCTTTTAAAGTAATCCAATAAGGCCTTATCGACTTTAATAAAATCCTTTAATTTGTCTTCTATCCATTTTCGAATTTTAATCTTAAAGCCTTGACTAGATAATGCTTCAGTTATAACTTCTGGTGTTAGAAGGTGATCTCCTATTGTATTTCCTATGCTATTTGCTATCCTTTCCCTTTCCTTTGGAATAAGTCCTGGAGTAAATGGAATTTTAATTCCAAACAATTTTTTTTCTTCATGGGGTCTAAAAAGCATCTTTATAGCAATGAAATTGGTAATATACCCTATGATAGCTCCAATTAAAGCAGATAAAAAAATCCTCATAAAATCATCCCCTTGGTGTAAAAATAAGACATGAAGATTATAACACAAAATTTTTGTATTATCCATGTTTAAAACCTTTTTATAATGCAATATAATATTTTTTGTTAAATTAATATTTCAAATTGCGAGGGGATTATATGCTTACAGACATTTTAATTAATAAATTTATCAAAAATACTGAGGATGAAAGAAAAAGTTTAGGACTATTAAGCGGTTATGTTGGAATCTTTATCAATTTAATTCTATTTATAATAAAACTAATCATCGGTTTTTTATCCAATAGTATTTCAATAATGGCTGATGCCTTCAATAATTTTTCTGATATGGGATCCTCAGTAATAACAATAATTGGTTTTAAATTGTCAGATAAGCCTGCCGATAAGGAACACCCCTTTGGTCATGGAAGAGGAGAATACATCGCAGGACTTATAGTATCGATAATGGTAATTTTAGTGGGATTTGAATTTTTAAAAAGTTCATTTTCTAAAATATTGCATCCAGAAAAACTTAAATTTAGCCTTTTATCCTTTTTTATTCTTATAATCTCCATATCCTTCAAACTTTGGCTTGGAAGATTTAACTCTAAACTTGCAAAAATCACAAATTCCAATATATTAGATGCGACTTCCCTTGACAGTTTTTCTGATGTATTAATTACTTCTACTGTTGCATTGGGTTTTTTACTTTCAAAATATATTAATTTCCCCTTAGATGGATATATAGGCCTTATAGTAGCACTATTTATAATTTTTGCAGGATATAAATTGATAAAGGAAACCATAAGCCCCCTACTTGGTGAAGCGCCTGACCCTAAGCTTGTGGATGAAATAATAACAGAACTCTTCTCCTATGAACACATACTCGGTGTCCACGACATTATAATCCACAGCTACGGACATAAGACCCATCTTGTATCCGTTCATGCTGAAGTTCCCTCCAATATCGATATCATGGAACTTCATGAGATGATAGATAAAGCAGAAAATGAAATTTCAAAAAAATTAAATATAACATTAATAATCCATATGGATCCAGTAAATATGGATGATAATGAAGTTTTAGAAGCTAAGAAGGAGGTTATAAAAATACTAAAGGATTATCCAGAAGTTTTATCCTTTCATGATTTTAGAATAATTGGACATAACGATAAAAAAAGCATTATATTTGATTTAGTAGTATCCCATGACGTTCTTAAAAAAGATGAGCCCGCTTTAATTAAAGATATAATAAACAAAATTAATAACATCCATCCAAACTATAAAGTCATTATTCATATAGACAGAGATTATATCCAACTGCATTGAAATTTTGTTTTTACTTTGTTAAAATATACTTCAAAGCTTAAACTAAGGAGGGACAAGATTTGTCAATTTTAAATGTTTTAAGAGAAAGAGGTTACATAGAACAGCTAAGCCATGAAGAGGAAATAGAGAAATTGCTTGAGGAAGAAAAAGTTACATTTTATATCGGTTTTGACCCAACAGCAGATAGTCTTCACGTTGGCCATTTTATACAGCTTATGGTTATGTCCCATCTTCAAAAGGCTGGACATAGACCAATTGTCCTTATCGGTGGTGGAACCGCTATGGTCGGTGACCCATCAGGAAAAACAGATATGAGAAAAATGCTAACAAAGGAAGAAATAATGCACAATGTAGAAAATATAAAAAAGCAAATGGAAAAGTTTATAGATTTTTCTGATGGAAAGGCTATTTTAGTAAATAATGCAGACTGGCTATGGAATCTAAACTATATTGAATTTTTAAGGGACATTGGAGTTCATTTCTCTGTAAACAGAATGCTTACAGCTGAATGCTTTAAGTTAAGACTTGAAAAGGGACTATCCTTTCTTGAATTCAACTATATGTTAATGCAGGCCTATGATTTCCTTGAATTAAATAGGCGTTATGGATGCAAATTAGAGGTCGGCGGAAACGATCAGTGGTCAAATATTCTTGCAGGGGTTGACCTTATTAGAAGAAAAGAAGGCAAGGAAGCTTATGGTATGACCATAGCCCTACTTACAAATTCAGAGGGCAAAAAAATGGGTAAAACTGAAAAGGGTGCCCTTTGGCTTGATGCTAATAAAACATCACCATACGAATTTTATCAATACTGGAGAAACATTAACGATGCAGATGTTGAAAAATGCCTAAAACTTTTAACATTCCTTCCAATGGATGAAGTTAATAGACTATCTTCTTTAAAGGATAAAGAGATAAACGAAGCGAAAAAGGTTCTTGCATTTGAAATTACAAAACTTATCCATGGAGAGGAAGAAGCTAAAAAAGCCCAAGAGGCTGCAGAAGCACTTTTCGGTGCTGGCGGTGATTTAAGCAATGTTCCAACATCTGTAATTTCAAAGGATCTACTTGGTTCAAAGCTTCTTGATGCTCTTGTTGAAGCTAAGGTTATTCCTTCAAAGAGCGAAGGAAAACGCCTCATTCAACAGGGTGGTTTATATGTAAACAACGAAAAGATAACTAATTTTGATGAGATATTAAAAGAAGACATGTTTAAAGAAGGTTTCATGCTTGTAAGAAGAGGTAAAAAGAACTACAACAAAATTGAGCTTAACTAAAAAGGTTCTATAATAAATGTTGGGGTGCTAAATAAACCTCAACATTTTTTGCATACAAAAAAATACTTTATTCAGATGCCCGCTTTGCTAAAATATAATTATAGTAAAAGGCATTTCAATAATATCTTTATATTTTTCATAAAATTCATCTGATGTTAATAAACTTTTGCTATTTTTTTCTAAAATATATCCACTGCAACTTTTAGCTATTAAATAAATTGCGCGCAAATATGCCCTTTTATCTATTAAGAGTGCACTATCTGATAATTCAACTTTTACAATGTATTTTGGATTGTAAAACTTTGAAAACAAACTTATTTTCTGCTTTGAAAGATTATTTTTTTATTTGTTTAATTTCAAAATCTATATATTCATTTGTAAAATCATCCCATTCAGGATTATCGATCCATTTATTCCATGCCAACTCTACAATATTACTATCGTAAAAATCATCACCTGTTCGAACGTAAGATAAACTAATACCCTTTTCCCACATATAAGAAACTAAATCATCAAATTTTGGTAAATTTATTGTTTCTTTAATATAAATTATTGTTTCCACTTTAGACCTCCTATTTTAAGCTTTTTAAAATATCAACTGCCCTTTTCAAGTATTTCATTAAATCATTATATTGCCCTTTGCTTAAACTCCTTCGGATGTTTTTTGGTATTTGATCGTCTAAAGGCTTTTTAGGATTTATTCTAATGTCAATACTTGATTTTTTGCCATGCCCTGACTGAATTTGAATTTTATTTAAATCAGGTTCGACATCCACTCTAAGTGACTCTTTCTTACCATTTATAACTACTTCAATAGGCTTGTTTTTATTTATAGTTACACTCGTTTTTTGTAAAACACCAATAAACAATGAAATAGGAATTGGTGAAAAATAATCCATTATTTCAAGAATCACATTTGGAACAGGAATTTGCTTATACGTTCTTCCTATATCTTCTGCATCAAATCCTGAAGAATCTTCAAACATTATTGGCCTGTTGAAACAATACGAAAACATATTATGCGTTAAAAGTTCTCCAATCCTACCAACAATCGCATCCGCACTAACAAATCTACACCACTCAAGGTTGTAATATCTACTCTGCAAATAATACAGCTTTGTCTCCTATTTAGCCCCCTAAAGTATTTAGACAATGTATCTTAATATGATAAGATATAATTGTCGAGGGGGAATAATAATGACACAAAAAAAGTATACTCAAGAATTTAAAGATTCAATAATCAAAGCAGCAATTGAAACAGGAAATATTGCTTTAGTAGCAAGACAAAATGGGCTATCTAAAGAGTTAGTTTACAAGTGGGTTAGACAAAATAGGGAATCAAATAGAGAGCCTAAAGCTAATATTAAAAAGTCACTTGATAATTCTAATGTTAAGAACCTTGAAGCATAGGACAAAACTTTAAAAAACTTCTTGGCGAGAAAGACCTTGAAATAGCTATACTTAAAGACTTACTAAAAAAACAAACCAACTATAGCAGATAAAGTTGAAATTTTAAATAAATGGATTGAGGCTGGTTATCCAAAAACAAAAGTATTGAGGATAATTGGGCTTAATCGTTCGACATATTATTATCATTTGTCAGGATTAAAAATTATTAAGAATAAATCAACTGGAAGACCAAAAACATGTTATTCTTTTACTCTAAGCGGAGAAAAAATATCAGATGAACAAATAAAGGAATATATTATCCAGATAATTGAAGAAGAAAGTATTTATTATGGATATCTAAAAATAACACATGCTCTTAGTAGAAACTTTAAAATTAATATTAATAAGAAGAAAGTCTACAGACTTTGTAAGGAATTAAATATATTAAAACCTCAAAGAGAAATCAAATCTAGACATCCAAGAAAAATTGCAAGAAATAGAACTGTTACAGCTTCAAACAGAAATGGCAAACTGATATAAAATATGGGTATATAAATGGAGAAGATAGATTTTCTTTATAATTAGCATTATTGATGTTGCTGATAGTAATATCATTTCACATCACATAGGGCTAAGCTGTACAGGCGAAGACGCAGCAAGGACTTTAAAAATTGCGTTATTGAAACGACAATTATACGAAGTTGAAAATAAACCAGCTATACGCTCAGACAATAGGCTACAATTTATAAATGAAACTTTTGAAAATTCTTGTAAACAGTTAAATATAGAACATGAGAGAATACCTTACAAAACCCCTAACATGAATGCTGATATTGAATCCTAACATAGAATTTTAGAGGAAGAATGCTTAAGCATAAACGAATTTTCAACCTTTGCTGAGGCCTATAAAACTGTCAATGAATTTATAAGGAGATACAGCACAAAACGAATCTATTCATCAACGAAATACATGCCGCCAGCCGAGTATTTTGAATATCTTAAAATTACTGGGGAGAGTATAAACATATATTTGTAGTAAAAGTAAGGTCCATCTTGCGCCCCTTGACATTGAGGACATGCATGATAGCCTAAAAAAAGCTGCACTATTGTTGGTGCTGATGCTAGTGCTAGGAATCATGCTTGTAGAGGCTCAATGTCAAGAGCGGACCGAATAAGTAGAAGTAAAATTTCGAATCTCTTAGATTAACCATGAAAACTTAAGATATTGTCCAAAATTAGGGGGTCAGTCCGCATCACATCCTTGAATACAAACACCATCTTTCCATCTTCATAAGCCTTAACTGTCTTAATTACCATATTCCAAATATTCCCACAAAACTCATCTATTAACCCATTCCTATCTCTTAAAACTTTCATAAATTCCTCTATCCTATCCTTCTTTATAAGCCCTTTAAACCTCTGATTTACAACATCTTCAATTGACTTTCTAATCCCTTCATACCTTTCAATTAAAGCATTATATCTTTTTCCACATATTTTTCTTAGTCTTGTGCTTTAGTTCCATTATCACGAATACATGTCATATAGTTACTATCAAAAATTAGAAGGGACAATCACACTAATCAAATTCCAACCCCAACTATTAACATAGAGCCAAATAAAAAAGCCCTGATTTCTCAAGGCTTTTATTTATTTTCTCATTGTTATATTTTGTAGTTTTATTTTTAAGTTATCGACATAGTTAGAATTATTATGCCAATTAATCTCATTAGAATAATTTATTTCAAATACTGCAAATTGACGTCCAAATATGACATTATACCCATATTTACCATAATATATATTTTATCTAAAACAAATATCATTTTATAAACGCTACTTATGGTTGTATTGTTTTACTATTTACGTAATTTTGCCACCAATTTGAATTATCAATTAATATATTATCCCCCCACTCATTATATTTATATACATAATATCCACGATTCATTAGCCAACGTTCATATGTTATGGAAGAAAGTTTTGAATTATCATCATAATCAACATATTTTTGTATTTTAGTTGGAACATTAGGCAACAAAATGCTTCCAGAAGCCCCTGGAAAAGATACATACCTAAATGAATTTGTTTCTACCCCTTGATTATCGTATGTATATGTATATTTTTGCCAATATTCTTCCCATCTTTGGAACTCAGCTAGTGGAACCCATGAACTTCCATCATAAACTTCTCCAATTTTTCTTATTATTCTATTATTAAATTGGGAAACACTACTTACTTGATATGCATTTGTTACAGCATTACTTATTACTGCATCTCCAGCACCTAATATAAATCCACCAATAGGTTTAATAAAAAAACCAATTCCTGCCAATGTTAAACCTTTTAATAGATTCCAAGCTCGCTTAGATATAGAATCTTTAATTACCCAAGGACTAACACTAGCATTTCCTGTAACAATTCTAATAGTTCCAGGTTCTATTGGTATCTGTAATATTATGAGTTCTTGATTACTATTACAATTAGATAGAATATTTTTTTGTAAAAATAATTCTTCTAAATCTCTACTTTCATATTTTTTACCATCAGGTCTTTGAATATAGATAACTTGTGGATTAATTAGACCATATTCATTTTGATACATTTCAATATCTAAATCAAAGTAACCTTGTTTTTCCCCCGAAAAACCGTATTTTTTTACAGTTGCAGCAAAAACTAACGTATTCGATAATAAAAAGAAAATAACAACTAATGACAATATTCTTTTCATTATTTTCACTCCTCTTATAGTAAATTTTAATTTCAGTGTTTATAAAATACTAAATTAAGTTTACCTCTATGAGTATAAATAAAATTGACAAGTTTACCAATTTAACTTGAAACGAAAAAATCTGATATCTTTGATAAGAAAAGCTATTATTAAACAAATAAATCATTATATTTATCATTATTTGTTTCAATACGTCAAATGTGCTACTACGTAATTACAAACTTTTTTCACTGAAAATGAGTATATATTATCAAATAATGCTCTATGCATAATACTTCCATATTGTTTCTAATTTATCTTTTATATATTAAATTTTATAAATTAAGACAGTATTTCATACATTGTATAAAGTGTTTTTTATCTTAACTTATTACCATAAGATTTTATTTATTATTTGCATTTTAAAAATATTGTATCTTTTTTTAACTCACCATTACCTTGTTTCCATAATATGTCGATTGAGCTTTGAGATAACAATCTGTAAATTTCTTTCCTATTTCCATTTAAAAAATTAAAATGTTGCAATGGTATATCTGGAAGATTTTTTGCTTGGAACTCACTAAATGAGTAGCTACCAGTTAATTTAGGGGAATTAACATCAGATATTAATAATTTTTCATTTAGATTCCACATAACTTTTATTTCCAAACTATTATTTGGATAAAATTTAGGGTATAAAGTAGGTCTAAATATATATATATCCTTATTGTTTTCTATAAAAGCTTCAATTCTCCAATTATCAGATTCACCTAATTTCATCATAGTCTTTGAAGAATCAGAAATATAATTGTATATTAATATTACTACAATAAGTGTAATCAACACTCCTATAAGCAAAATTTTTTTCTTATTCATGTAAACCTCCTTGTATAATGTATAATATACCTTATAGAGAATTTCCAGTTCAAGTTTAAGGGCTTAAATGGGAAATATTTTAATCGTTAGTTTTGTTGTCCTTTGATAATTTAATAATAGTTTTAGTTCAACAAGATGTGCTATACCAACCAACTTTTTCATGTTTATTTAGACCCTTATTAAATTTAGGCGTATTAGTATCAGTGTTATATAGCCTCAACAATGGCGCAGTAGCCCTTGCTTCCTATTACAAAATCTTTGCTGGTTACTTCTAAGTAACCTAACCCTCCTAGGACTTTTTGTTATCTTCTTACTCGTATGCTGTCCATTCTCTTATCTTTTCCTTACCTTTAGCAAAGTAAGGTGCTTCCGTTAGGTAGGTAGGATTGTTCTGATAGACGAAGCTCTTAATGCAGCAGCCTGTCAGGGATATACCGTTGCATTGGGCTAAATATTACATAAAAGGAGTTTTTTTGCGCGCCCAATACTTTTGTAGTAGACAATCGCTTGTTGTTAGTTTTATGCCCCAATAGCCATTCGACCTTCCAAATCTTTTTCTATTCCTAATAACCTTAAAGATGCTTACAAATTAATCTCTGATATTATTGTCTATGATCTTAAAATAGATGCTTCTTCCATTAAAACTTCTACAATTTCACTACTAGACATTACACCGTATGTTTTATTAAATATTATAAATTTAAGTAAAACTCAAGTTGTTACCTTCTATTACCATTTTATACCTCAACTACCATTTATGTCAATAAAAAAATACCCAACTAATTACTACATAATTCTACATATATTAAAAACAATAAGTCACTCAAAACTGTCTATAACATTATTAAAGGTAGTGTAAGTAAATTTGTGTATTTAAATTAATTTGCACTCTTTCTTGGTAAGAATTTGCCCGCGGCGAGAGTTTTATCTTATAAATTTCTCCACTCTTTCTGGATACATTATCATTAATTGGTTTAATACCATGTCCCAGTTTTTATATCTTTGTGTCCATTTTTTCATTACATTCTTTGCTACTAAAAACAACATCTTTTCTAGCGATTCATCATTTGGAAATATAACCTTTGATTTTGTTACCTTTCTTAATTGTCTATGAAATCCTTCTATTATGTTCGTTGTATACATTATCTTCCTTA